>JBAQZL010000072.1:0-3569 GCA_049790955.1 Acidimicrobiales bacterium | reverse complement strand
GCGGGAGGGCGTGCCACTGAAACCCGGCGCCTGGCTCACCACCGTGGCGAGGCGTCGGGCCATCGACTCGTTGCGCCGAGCCTCGACGCAGCGCCTCAAGTTGCGTCTGCTGATTGAGCCCGCAACGTCGGACGACGATGAAATGATTCTTTCCGACGCCGGTCTGGAAAGTCCAAAGGCGCTGGCGGTCGACGACACGATCAGACTCGTGTTCATGTGCTGTCACCCGGCACTGTCGCGCGAGGCTCAGATGGCTCTCACGCTTCGCCTCGTCGCCGGTATGGCGACGTCCGACATCGCGCGATGTTTTCTGGTCTCCGAGTCGACCATGGCGGCGCGCTTGACGCGGGCGAAGAAAAAAATTGCCGTGGCCGGTATTCCCTTTAGAGCACCGACATCTGAGGAAATTCCTGAACGACTTGACGGAGTACTTGGCGTGATCTACCTCCTCTACACCGTGGGCCATACCGCACCATCCGGCGGTGATCTCGTGCGTAAGGGAACGGTGGACGACGCTCTTCGATTGGCCCGTCTCGTCCATCGGTTGATGCCCGAGGAGCGCGAGGTTGATGGATTGCTGGCACTCCTCCTGGTCAACAACGCCCGCCAAGAGTCCCGGATTACCGAGGGCGGCGCTGTTCAGCGCATTTCGGAACAAGATCGATCCAAGTGGGACTTGGATGCCATTAACTCGGCGCATGAACTCATCGTTTCTAGTCTTCAGTCCGGACGACCGGGCCGGTACACGCTGCAGGCGGCTATCGCCTCGCTTCACGCCCAGGCGCCGTCCTTCGACGAAGTGGATTGGCCACAGATTGTGCAGCTTTACAACGAGCTGCTCCTCGTCTGGCCAAACCCGGTCGTCCAACTGAACCGAGCCGTCGCACTTTCCAAGACGGCGGGTCCCGAAATTGCGCTGAAGGAAGTGGAAATCCTTGAACGCGATCATCGACTAGATCAGTACCAATATCTGCCAGCCATCAAGGCGTACTTGCTGGAGCAACTGGGTCGCACGGATGAGGCCGAGCGAGCGAGGTCGAGAGCTTTTGAACTCAGCGCCAATGAAGTTGAGCGTGCATTTCTCTCGTGAGGAACGCTCACCGACGTGAGTCATTCACAGATAATTATCAATTAGGAAGAAGCGCCAAATGTAATGAGCGTTTAAGAACGAGAGCCGTGAGCCGTAAAATACGTACATGTACGGGAAACGGATGGCGCGGCGGCGCGGGACCAATTTCACGACCAAAGGCCGTGAAATTGCTGGCTTTACTCTCATCGAACTGCTCATCGTCATCGTCGTGCTGGGCGTTCTTGCCGCCATCGTCATCTTCAGCCTCGGAGGTGTGACCGCGCAGGCGGCGTCGGCGGCGTGCAACGCGAACGCGAAGACTGTGGCAATCGCGGTCACGGCGTACGAGGCAGAGAATGGCGGAGCGCCCGCCAGTTTCTCCGACCTTACGCAAGGCTCGAATCCCTATTTGCAGGCCGTCCCGTCAAGTCCGTATTACTCGATCTCGTTGAACGACGGGTCGGTCATGGTGGCCGCTCCTACTACGGCGACGCCCGTTAACTACAGTTCCGCCAACGCTTGTGCGGGGGCGGACGTCGGCGGATCTACCCCGACCTCGTCGACTACAACAACGCCAACGTCGACCACCACAACGTCGACCACGACGACGACAACCACGGCGCCGCCGTCAAACGGCGTCGTGGTTACTGCTTCAGACGACAACTCCAGCCCGTACTCAGGTACCGACACGTTGACGTTCTCGAACACGTCCTCGGTCACCTCGATGACCGTCACTATTCGCATCGTGGCCACCACCGGAGTGTCCTACGCGAATCTATGGAATGACTTTCCGGGCGACGTGACTGAAAGTGGCGCCACGTCGGGCGCGGTTATTACGTACACCTATTCGCTCTCGGGTCCTCTTCCAGCGAACTCCAACGTCTATGTAGCGGCGCAGTGGACGGGCAGCGGTACGCCTCATCCGGTCTCGGGTGATAGCTACAGCGTCATCAGCACCAGTGGCGCTGTGACGTCAACCTTGTCTGGCAACTTCTAATCCGACGCCGGTCCTGGGGGTGCGACTCCCGGTGACTGTGGGTAACAAAACTCAGTAGGCTCCGGCGATGACGACTCCGGATCGACACCGCTCGTGAACGAAGTCCCCGAGACGCACGAACGCGCGCATTGGGGAACCGTGACGCGCGAGCAGATCATTGAAGCCGCCGTTGAGATGGTGAAAGAGGGTCACTACGAAGAGATGACCATCAGAAGTCTCGCCGCCGATTTGGGCGTGGCGCCCATGACGCTGTACGGACACATCAGAGATCGAGACGATCTGTTGGATGAAGTTGCGGATCGACTGCTCGCGAAATGCTGGCGACCACGGAAGGACTTTGATACGTGGCAGGAGTGGATCATGGAGGTCGCTCGAAAGTTTCGGCGCCTTCTCGTGTGCAAGCCGGCAGTACTCCACGTGTACCTCAGCCACCCGGTTGCGTCGCCTGCCGCTGTCGAGCGTATGGACGCCATGCTCGAAGTACTGGCCACCGCGGGGTTCAATGAGGAAGAGGCGCTGCGCATCTACGCCACGCTTCACACCTACACCATTGGCTTCTCCGCACTAGAGGCCTCGAGATCCAAATGGGAATCAACCAGCAAACGCAGCGACGCGAACATGCGTCAGCTTTCGTCGTTCACGACGACCAGCCAGTTCAATATCGGATTAGAAGTCCTACTTCACGGACCTTCAGCCACAGAGTGGGCTCAGGAGCCTTAGGCGAGGGCCGCAGTAGCGTTCTACGTATCCGACCACTGCAAAGAGGTGCCCGTGAAACCATGGACGTTCTGGTCTGATCCGGCCTGGCGCGGACTCCGTGTCGTCAGCTTCATTACCGCGAGTGCCACGATCGTGATACTCATTGTCTATCTGTCTGGTACGAGGTCGTGGCGCGCGGCGCTCATCACAGCGGTGCTCGTCAATATCGGTGTCATGCTCGCCGTTGTGATCCGCACTGCCATACTTCGATCGCACACGTCGCCGGACTAGCAACATTCGGACAGTCCACCTCGGTGGGAGAACGTGCTCGCTCTACCCGAACCTCAGAATCCGGGATACACGCTTCGAAGAAAACTCACGACCTCTCCTCGTACGGAGTGGGGCGTGTGCTCTTCATCCAAGCGACCGTAGATGAGGCGAACGAGTGCTTCGGCGGGAAGCCCAAGATCCACGTCCCCTTCATGAGGTTCCTCAATGAGTTTGACCGAGTCCACGCCGATAACGAGAGTGAAGTCACGAACTGGATCAGTCGTACGTATGGTGACGTTCCGGGCTTCGCCCGTTGGCCTCGCGGCGCGCGTCGCCACGAACTGGATGTTGTCGAGAATGGCGTTCGCCGCGTTGTTGGAGAGCGTCGCCTCTGGGTGGAAAGGGACCTCCACGTCCCACGTGTGAAGCACGTGTTCGCCGAGTCGTAGGCCAACGAGCCCCTCAAAGTCAAAGGCAAATGGTCCCAACTTCATCTCGAATTCTTGGCGCTGTTCATCGGTCGCTTCTTCGAGG
>JBAQZL010000071.1:0-2092 GCA_049790955.1 Acidimicrobiales bacterium | reverse complement strand
CGTCCGTACCGCCCGTGAACTTCAACACCTCGGGCTTCTGCTCGCACGTCAGCAACGGTACGCGCCCCGTGCCTTCGATCTCGTCCTGCCACCACCGCAGCAGGCGGTTGTGATGATCTGGTGTCGTTTCATTCAGCCAAAGCGCATATTGCACGACACTGTTGCTCGCCAGTCGTCCCGCATATCGGTGAGCTGCCAAAAAGCTGTTCACGGCTTCGAAGGCGACTTCCAACGATCCCAATCCGAATGGAGTATGCGAACGTGGGTTCAGACGGATATACATCAGTTCGTTGTCGTGGAGAGGAATCCTTGATCCTGGCCCGACGCCGTTTGTGTTCTGCGCATAACGCGGAGTACTCTGATCTCCATCCCAATTGGCATTGAGCTGAATCGTGGCTCCGTCGACCGGCCACAGAGCGAAGGGCCGCTCCGGATCATCCGTTCGCTCCATCTCAATCGCGCCAAAACCGCCCACCAGCGCGTCTTCCAACGCCTGCTCCACGACAGAGCGGAAGGAATCCGAATCGTTCGGCTCTTCCAAGGTTCTCCGCAGGACTTCCATTCTCACGTGCGCATCGGGAACATCACCCAGTGTGTACCCTCGGCGCAACTGGATCTGCCAATCCATGCCCGCAATTCGATCTTTGATAACGTTGATGGCCCGACGTGGAACCGGACTCTCTGCAAAACGTCGCAGGTTTGCCGGCGTTCCCTTTGGCAATAACGCGTTCGGTGGTCGCACCGGCCCCAGGATCGAGGGAAGGGGCACGGTTTTGCGCTGCGCTCCGTCGACACTCGCCGCCGCGATATCTTTTTCAGATTTGGCGGCTGACTGGCCTTCGCCCCGTGCCGCTTGATCGCTCCAACTCCTTTCGAGCATTGTTTTCCAGCTCACTGTCTCCGCCTCTCTCTTCTGTGGTCCGCTTGACGATGGAAATAGGCTCACGATCTTCGCTTCGCCCCAAATAAGAAGCGTGGCCAAGGGCCACGCTTCTTATCTGCAATCGGATTTTATTGATCCTACATTCGCAATTCTTCTCGGGCTCGCTCCGCGATACGGGGCAGATCGGCCACAGTCAACACTCGACTCTGATTTCGCTCCATCGTTTCCACACCGAATCGGTACTGCTCCACGCGATCCTCTTCCGCACCGGTTGCGAGAATCTCTTCCGAGTTCTTACCGAGCAGACCGCGTAAAGGCTCAACAATCGCTGTCAGCTCCAGCGTCGCATTCTCCACCCGGCTCACTCCCTGCGCAATCTGTGGCGCGCTGAAGGCAAGCACCTTCGCCGCTTCCAGGTCGCCCTCCAGAGATACCGCCTGAAACATGCGGATCACTCCGTTCGGTCGATAACCGCAGTCAATCCGCAGCGGGTCGCCAGGCTGCGTATACATCGCCGCTTGAATCCGCTTGCGCATCACATTCCACACGCCCACCGCCTCAAACTGCCGTCGGATCGAGGTCGAGATGGCCTGCCGCCCGCTGGCTCGCCGCGTGTCCCGCTGTTTCCTGCTGTCGATGTACATCCGGCTCAGTTGTTCCATCTCTGCCGGGATCGAATCTGCCAGGCACGCCTTTGCCTCAGTGATCTGCAGCATATTCGAGAAACTGTCTTCCAGGGCCTTCATCATCAATGCAGTCTCGGAGGCTCCGCTGGACAAGCGCTCCCGGACTTCATACTCCAGAGCTTCCAGCATTCCCGTGTCGGCTTCCGGATCCACGCATCGGACCCGCGCCCAATCCCGTGTAAACTGCACCCGCGCCGTCTCCGGCCGCCCTACCTCACGCAGCACGACGCCAATATTGACGAACTCATTCTTCACTGCATCCGGAACGTACCGGACCAGGAAGAATTCGCACTGGATGCGCTCACTGTTCACGTATGCTTCGCGTTCCTTTCCTTGCCTGGCTCGACCGCCAGACTACCCATTCCCTTCAGCTTCCCTTATTCTCCAACCTTTTTTGCTCCCCGAACTGCCCTTCTCCAATCCCACTCTCCATCCCAATCCATTTCGGAAATGGCATCCTCGAACTCTCCCGAAATTGCACAATCAATTCCCTTACGCGTTCTCGACGGGCCAGTAATGTCAC
>JBAQZL010000070.1:0-102826 GCA_049790955.1 Acidimicrobiales bacterium | reverse complement strand
CCACGCGGGTCTTGGTGGCTGGGGTAGTCACGCACCGCCAGCACCCCGAAACGGCGAACGGGGCCGTCTTCGTCAACCTCGAAGACGAGACCGGCCACGTGAACGTGATCTTCACGAAGGGCGCGTGGGCCCGCTGGTCGAAGGTGGCCGGTCTCGCCCCGGCGCTCATCATTCGCGGTTCACTCGAACGCGGTCAGGGGATTGTCACGCTCGTGGCCGAACACGTCGAGGCGCTCGCTCTGGGCGCAACGGTGCCGTCGTCGCGAGACTGGCATTGATCAGCTCTCCGACGGGGTGCGAAAGAGGTCGAGCAACTCCTCTTGGGAGTGAACGCCCATCTTTCGAAAGATGTCGGCTAGGTGGTTGCGTACCGTGCTCTGACTAAGAAAGAGCTCCTCGGCGATGCGCGGCACCCGATCTCCGTGTAAGAGACGCGTGAGAACCTCCCACTGTCGCGGCGATAACTCGGCCACCCCGGGCTGGGAAAACGGCTCGGGCATGTTGGCCCCGGGCAACTCGACACCTTCGAACTCGCGCGCGATGCGCCAGAGCCGGCGCTCGAGACTCGCGACGCGCTCGGGCCAGGCCCGCAGTTCGCTCTGGCTTCGGCGAGAGTCGAGAGTGAGGGCGATCGCGTTGGTGACGTTCACCAAGACGTCGCAGTAGGGAGCGAAGAGACCGGTGTCGTCGACGTCGAGCAGCACGAGACCAAAGAGCCGCGACGTCGTGCGCAGGACGTGCACCGATAGTCCAGTCTCGGCTTCAATGGCGGCCACGTCGAGTGCGTTCGGCTTGTCGGCCGCTTGAATGCAGCGTTGGCGCAGCGGCTCCCAGCGGTCGTCGGGTGGAACGACGGCGCCGGTCAAACAGATCGTCACGTCGCGAATTCCGGGCACCCGAAGAAAAGCGCCCCGAGTGAACTCGGCGATACGCTTTTCATCGGGTAGTCCCTCAATGACGAGTGGCACCAGAAAGAGCCGCCCGAGCACGTCCTCTTGCTTCTGGATGTGCGACGAACCCTCTTCAACCTCCTCGGCGCTTTGGTAGTAGGGGTTGCGCATGATCTGACCCCGCACCACCATGAGGGGATGGACCGACAAAATCGCGAAGAGCATCCCGCCGTCGAACAACTCCGTGTCGTACTGACAGAGCACGGTGAGAGGGCACTCGGAGACCAGCGGGTTGATCGACGCCTCGTATTGGACCACCCGCTCGGCGCCCGGGACGCCGCGTAGCGCCCAATTCATCTCGCCCGTCACGCGACATCCCGTCGCCTCATGAGATCGGCTGCTCTCGTATATCCCTCGTAGTCGCGCAATCATGTCCTGGGGAACGAAGACTCCCGCCGGGAAATAGGCCTCCTCAACCGTGGTGACGTTGAGTCGAGCGAGTTCTTCGCCGCTGAGCATCGTGGCGCTGCGCTCGTCGATCGCTCGATCAAAGAGCTCGGTGACCAGGGCGTCGGCGAAATAGGACACGTCTTCTTGTTCGTGAAGACCAGCACGCACAAAGGGATGGATGACATTTCTGCGCTCCATCTCATCGATGAACATGAAACAGGCGTGGGTGCCGGTGGGATACCTCTCGGGTGTGAATCCCAAGTCAATAACGGAAGCTTGTTGGGTCATTTCGCGACCTCACTTCTTGAACGAGCGCTAAAGCGCGGTCCAAGCCTGAGAATAACAGTTAGTTATACGCGATATCGAAAAAGATTCGCCCGTCGGTGAAACGAGGAGCCGCTAGTTAACGAAGGCGAATTCGGGGCGTTCGCCCGCTTCGATCTCTTGGCGCACGAGGATCTGCGCCAAGGGAAGATCCTCGGCGTGCGTCACGCCGATGCAGCGTGAGCCCGTGCGCATGACATCAAATCGGAACGGCGTGTGATGAAGGATCTCGCCGACGAAGGTCGAGAGCTGAATCTCCTTTTCCTTCTCAAAGTCGTGCTGATCGAGCGAGACGTGCATTAAAGGGACGATCGAAGGTTGAAAGCCCCACAGGTTCATTGACACAATCGTCTGGGGGTGCAAGACCGCCGGTTCGAGGCCGTCCTCGGCCGCGTAGCCCTCTAGGGTCGCGGCGACGTTGCGTCGCTCGACGATCTCCGTGAGGTGTCCATTCACGACGCGGCACGTGCCGCGAGAGACGGGCAGCTCGCCCACCAGCGCCCGCTCGAGCTCGAAGCCGACGAGACAGTTGTTGTCGCTGGTCGCTAAGTGCTCGCCGAGAAGATGAAACGATTCGCGTCCGTACAGGTCGTCGGCGTTGGAGACGCCAAACGGCCGCGTCAAGTCGAGCGACGACTCGGCGGCCAGCACCGCGCTCACCGTGCCTCGCTGTTCGATCTGAACGGCGAAGGACACCTTTCGATTCTTGGGCCAAAACTCGGCGACGTGCTCTTGGATCTCCGGACCGGTGTCGTCGTTTATAACAATGACGATGTCCTCAAAGCCGGCGTTGTACGCGTCCGACGCGATGAGATCGATAACGCCCTCTCCGTGCATGCCAACCGGGGCGAGTTGCTTTACGCCGCCGTAGCGACGAGCACGGCCTGCGGCCAAGATCACGAGAGAAGGTCCGGTCATTTGGACCACTTTACGACGGCCGAGGCCCATGTCATACCGGCGCCAAACCCTGTGAGTAGGGCGTAGTCACCCTTGTGGATGCGATCGTTCTTGCGCGCGTCGTCAAAAGCCAAGGGAATAGAGGCGCTGGAGGTGTTTCCGTAACGATCGAGAGAGATGACCGCGCGGTCCATTTCGATGTTGAGGCGCTGGCAGGCGGCTTGAATGATGCGAATGTTCGCCTGGTGGGGTATGACCAGGCTGAGCTCGTCCGAAGTGATCCCCGCCATGGTCATCGCCTTTTCAGACGACTCGACAACCACGCGCACGGCGCGGCGAAAGACTTCGGCGCCGTCCATGCGGAAGTAGCCCTCGTGTTCGCAGGTCAGTAGCTCCGCGTCGGCGCCGTCGGTGCCAAGTGAAAACGACAGTATGTCATTCTCGGTCGGGTCGTATTCGAGGACGGTGGCCCCTGCGCCGTCGGCCAACAGCACGGCCATATTGCGATCGTTCCAATCGACGAAACGTGACAAGTGCTCGGACCCCACCACGAGGACACGCTTGTTGCCCGTCTCCAAAAGTCCCTGGGCGGTGCGCACCGCGTACATGAATCCGCTGCACGCGGCGTTCACGTCCATCGCGGGGCAGCTCAGTCCGATTTCGTGGGCGATCATGGAAGACGTTGCGGGCGTAATGCGATCGGCCGCGCTGGTCGCCAGGATGAGAAAGTCGATGTCCTTCACGTCGAGACCGGCGTCGTCAATGGCGCCGCGTCCGGCGATGGCCCCGAGGGCGGTCACCGTGCTGCCAATACGGCGTTCCTTAATGCCGGTGCGTTCTTGAATCCACTCGTCGGATGTCGGCAGGGTCTTCGAGAGCTCGTCGTTAGTAACAATGCGATCAGGTAAAGCCATGCCCCAGCCCGTAAAGCGTGCGCCCATGTCAGCCCCTTCGCCGGCGAGTTAGTGCCCCAAAGTCTAGATGGTGGCCTTAGACCGGCGCCGGTGCCGGGAGGACTTGCAGCGTGCAACGCGCCACGCAGATGAGAGTCTCGTTACTGTCGCGTAACTCAATTCCCCACACGTGAACGCGTCGACCTTTTCGAATAGGCGTGGCGACGGCGGTGAGAAAACCTTCGGTCATGGAGCGAAGGTGAGAGCAGTTCAACTCGGTGCCGACGACAATTTCATCGGGCCCGACACTGACCGCGCCACCAATAGACGCGGCGCCTTCGGCGAGCAACGCCGACACCCCGCCGTGCAAGATGCCATACGGCTGATGAACCTTCGGCCCCACTTCAACGCGCAGCACTACTTCGTCGGGCGTCGCGCTCACCACTTCGATGCCGAGTTGATCGTTGACTGTGGGACGGTGCGGTATGCGATCGAAGACGTTGTCGCTCATAGCGGCAGTTTAGAGAGCCGATAGCCTTTCGATCATGACTCGACGCGTTGATCTACGAAGTGACACCGTGACGCAACCAACGTCGGCCATGCGCGAGGCGATCGCGGCCGCCGTCGTCGGTGACGACGGATACGGCGAGGATCCCGCGATCAATGAGCTCGAGTCGCGCTACGCCCAGCTCGTCGACAAGGAGGCGGCCGTGTTTGTGCCGTCCGGTGTCATGGCCAATCAGATTGCGCTTCGCGTGCTCGCCCAACCCGGCGACCTCGTGGTCGCTGGACGCTCTCAGCATGTCGTCAGCTTTGAAATGGGCGCCGCATCGCGCAACTCGGCGATTCAGTTCGCCACCGTTGACGACTCGCGAGGAGCGCTCGAGCTGGCCGATGTATTGGAGGTCATCGACTCTGAAGGTGACCATCAGCCCCACGTGAGTCTGGTCTGCGTGGAGAACACGCACATGACGGCGGGGGGAGTGCCCTGGGAAGTGGAAGATCTGCGCTCACTCGCGCGAGCCATCGGGAATCGTCCTTTGTACCTCGATGGCGCGCGACTCTTCAACGCGGTTGTGGCGACGGGTACCAGCGCCGCGGAGTTCAGCGCCCCAGCCACGATGGTGATGTCGTGTCTCTCGAAGGGGTTGTGCGCGCCCGTCGGTTCACTGCTCGCTGGTCCGACCGAATTGATCGAGCGCGCTCGTATCGAGCGAAAGCGCCTCGGCGGCGCCATGCGCCAAGCCGGCTTCATGGCCGCGGCCGGTCTCGTGGCGTTGGACACCATGGTGGAACGACTGAAGGACGATCACGTTCGCGCCCGTCAACTGGCCGATCTTTTCGCCGCGGCGTTTCCCGAGTCGAACTACGACACGTCGACGTGCCGAACCAACATCGTCGCCTTCAACCACCCTCACGCTCGCCAGATCGTGGCCGAGCTCGCAGAACTCGGCGTCGAGGGTGGCACGGTCGCGCCGCAACGCGCGCGCTTCGTCACGCACGCGGGCATTGACGATGACGCCGTCGAGTTCGTGGCCGGCGTACTTGCCCGCTTCACGCCCCGTTCACGCTGAGCGGAGCCGGGAAAGCATTGGGGTGTAGGCGGTAGCCTGTTGTGGTCAAGGCTGACCATGACGGAAATTCTCCACCTTTCAACGTTCTTGCGTCGTCCGATCTACGACTCGGCCGGCGACAAGATTGGACGCGTCCAGGACCTGGTCGCGCGGCTCGGTGACGATCCGCATCCGCCGATCGTGGGCGCCGTCATTCGCATTGAGGGGCGCGACCTTTTCATGTCAATCAAGAAGATCGGTGGTCTGGCTCAAGGTCGGATGACCTTTGAGGGTCGCCGAGTGGACCTACGCCGATTCGAACGCCGCCCCGGCGAGATGCTTCTCGCCGAGGACCTGCTCGCGCGTCACCTCATCAACTTGGTTCGTGGGCGGATCATGATCGCCAACGAGATTGAGATTGCCCAGGTCGATGGGAAATGGGAAGTCGTCGGCGTCGATCCTCGCCGTCGAACCTTTCTACGACGGGTCTTCGGCCACAAGATCGGGGCCCACGTTCAAGCGGACTCGATCGTGGACTTCGCCTCCATCGAGCCTTTTGTCTCGCACGTGCCTACCGCACGACTTCGCATTCCGTATCGCAAACTCGCGAAACTCCACCCGGCCCAGATTGCGGACCTCGTGGAACAGGCCAGTCACGAAGAAGGTGAAGAGATCATCGAAGCCGTCGGACTCGACCGTGAACTTGAAGCGGACGTCTTCGAAGAACTCGACACAACCCACCAGCTCGAGTTCCTCGAGTCACGCTCGGATGAGGAGTCTGCGCGACTGCTCTCACGCATGGAGCCCGATAATGCGGCCGACTTGATCACCGAGATCGATCAAGAGCGACGCCTGCCGATTCTGGATCTCCTTCCCAGTGAGCAACAGGCCAAGGTGCGCCAGCTCCTGTCCTACAACGCCGACACGGCCGGGGGATTGATGAATCCCGACTACGTGTCGGTGGGACCAAAGGCCACCGTCGCCGACGCGCTGGACGCCATCCGCACGTCGAGCGTGCCGGCCGAGTCGCTGCAGGCGGTCTTCATTGTGAACGACGCTGGCCAACCCCTCGGCGCCGCGTCGATCGCGCCGCTCGTTCGAGCACGTCCCGACGAACTGGCCCTGTCGATAGCGCGCACACAACTGGCCCACGTGCACCCGCACTGGGACGTGCTGCGCGTGTCGAGGAAAATGAGCGATTTCAACTTGACCGTCTTGCCCGTTCTCGACGACGAGCACAACAAGATGATCGGTGTCGTGACGGTAGACGACTTACTCGAAGAGCTGTTGCCCCAGGGCTGGCGCGCCGAGTTCGGCATGAGTGCGGCGGAAGAATAAATGTCCACTCTGCGTCGTCTCGTTCTAAGGGGGTCTCTCTGAAACCCCCTAGTACCGGCCGAGAGGCCTTCGACGTACCGACACAACCCGTAGTGAAGCAGGAGCTCTAGCCCCTTTCGTTTCCGCGTGGTTGTTTCGCCCAACGACCACACGAGACGAAAGGAGATGGCACGTGCAGCGCGAGAAATCGAATGAGACACAGATTGCCGGAGCGTTTGGCTCCATCGGCGCGCACGACGACGAACGTCGACGTAGCTATCGCGCTCGCTTTCTGACGCTGCTCGCCATCATTGGTCCTGGTCTCATCGTCATGGTGGGTGATAACGACGCCGGCGGGGTCTCCACTTACGCCCAGGCGGGCCAAAACTTCGGCTACACGTTGCTCTGGACCTTGCCACTGCTCATTCCCGTGCTCATCATTATTCAAGAGATGGTGGCGCGACTCGGCGCCGTGACCGGCGTCGGTCACGGCCGCCTCATCCGTGAGCGATTCGGTCGCTACTGGGGCAATCTCTCGATCTTTTCCATTCTCTTCTTGAACTTCCTCATCATCGTGACCGAGTTCATTGGCATCTCACTGGCCATGGACTACTTCGGCGTCAGTCCCTACCTTTCGGTGCCGGTCGCGGTGGTGTTGCTCTTCTCAGTTACGGCGTCGGGATCCTTCCGACGCTGGGAGCGATTCATGATGCTCTTCATCGCGATCAACTTCATCATCATTCCCTTGGTGGTGTTAACGCACCCGTCGTTTTCCGCAGTGGCGACGCACGCGTTTGTGCCGAAGATCCGAGGGGGCGCCAGCTCGAGTGCGGTGCTCCTCATCATCTCCATCATTGGCACCACCGTCGCGCCCTGGCAACTGTTTTTCCAAGAGTCGAACATCGTCGACAAGCGCATCACGCCACGCTGGCTGAACTACGAACGAGTCGACACCATCGTCGGGTCCTTCATTGTCGTCATCGTGGCTTCGGCGCTGGTGGCGGCGTGCGCGGTTGGTCTCGCCGGTCACGGCAACACCGCGTCGTATACGAACGCGTTGGGCGTGGCGCGCGGGCTTGGTCGCTACGTCGGTCACGACACCGGAGCGCTCTTTGCGCTTCTGCTGTTGAACGCCTCGGTCATCGGCGCAGCGGTCGTGACCCTCGCCAGCTCTTACGCGATTGGCGACCTCTCGTCGAGCCACCAAGGTCTCAACGCCCGACTCTCCGAAGCCAAGGCCTTCTACGGAGGCTTTGGCGTGCTGTTGCTACTGGCGGGAACCGTCGCCGTCATCCCCGGAGCGCCGCTTGGCGTGATCACCCTCGCGGTGCAGGCGTTATGTGGACTGATGTTGCCCAGTACAACGATCATTGTGTTGATGCTCGCCAACGACCGCGAGTTGATGGGACCGTGGAAGAACGGTCGCATCCTCAACGTGGTGGCTGTCTTCATGGTGGTGGTCTTAGTAGTCCTGTCCTTCACCTTGATGATCTCCACATTGTTTACGAGCGTTCCCGTGCTTCGTCTGCTGGAAGTTCTCGCGGCGATTGGTGCGATCAGCCTGCTCGTGGGACTGCCGATGGCCTGGCGTCGATGGCAGCCCCCGGCGCAGTACAACGTCGACAAGCGCGACTGGCGTACGCCACGGCTGACGCTGCTCGCGCCCATGCCGAAATCTCGCGCACGGACAATACTCATGCGTTCGCAGAGCTGCTATCTCTTTGCGGCCGGCATTTTGCTGATCGTGCGCATCATCCAACTGTTGACCTCATAATCTCCTCTCATGAGTTCTCCCGCCACTTTGGTCTGTGTACATGCTCACCCCGACGACGAAGCCTTCTTCGGCGCGGGCGCCAGCGCGCACTACGCCGCGCTCGGTCATCGCGTCGTGCTCATTACCTGCACGAGCGGTCAATTGGGCTACGACGCGCAGGGACGCTCCGGTGACCAAGAGGGTCATGACACATTCCAGACGACGGCGACGCGAGCGAGTGAGTTGCAACGTTCGGCGCAGATTCTCGGTATCGCGCGCGTGGTGACTCTCGGCTATGGCGACTCGGGAATGATGGGCTGGCCCCAGAACAAGAACCCCAACGCCTTCATCAACGCCAACGTCGATGCCGTGGCGAGGACGATCGCTTCGATCTTGGATGAAGAAGACGCGCGCGTCGTCGTCACCTACGACGAGAACGGCTTCTACGGACACCCCGACCACATTCAAGCGAACGTCGTGACGCGTCGCGCGATCGAACTCTCTTCAAGCGTTGAGCGCCTCTACTACTCGGTGGTGCCCGCAGGAATCATGACTTCGCTCGTCGCGCAGGCGAAAGAGCAAGGTCTCTCCATGCCCGCCTGGGTGCTCGACGCGAGCGTCTTCGTCAGCGACGACGTTGTGGCAACGACCCTCGACGCGCGCGACTACGTCGCGGTGAAGCACGACGCCATGGCGGCCCACGCGACGCAGGAAGATAACGAGGATCTGGTCGAAATGAACGAGGAGCTTTTCTCATTACTCTTTAGTACCGAGTACTACCAACGCGCGTGGAGTCGACATGACACACACGGCGACGAGACTGATCTGATGGGAGGACTCTGATGGCACTGACGTTTTTAGCGGTTCACGCTCACCCCGACGACGAAGCGAGTTCAACCGGTGGCCTCTTTCGGGTCCTCGCGGACGAGAAAATCCGCACGGTCCTCGTCACCTGCACCCGCGGGGAGTTCGGCGACGCACCCGGGGGTATCAAGCCTGACGCGGAGGGTCACGACGCGAGCGACGTGGCGGATCTTCGCGATGGAGAGCTCGACAAAGCGGTCGAGATTCTCGGCATCAGCCGCAGCGTCCGCCTCGGCTATCGCGACTCGGGAATGATGGGTTGGCCCCAAAACAACGACCCCAACGCCTTTTGGGCGACTCCCGTGAGCGACGCCGCCGATCGCCTGGCCGCCGTCATCATGGAAGAGCGTCCCCAAGTCGTCGTCACGTACAACGAACACGGCTTCTATGGACACCCCGATCACATCCAGGCTCACCGCATTACCATGTCCGCGCTCGCCTTGATCGACTATGAGCCGACTCTTTACTTCAACGCGATTCCCAATTCGATCATGGCCATCATGCGTGAACGCTGGGAGCAAGAAGAGCGTGCGGAACGTGAAGCCGAAGCGGCCAAGGGCATTGTTCGTGATCCTGATCCCGAACCAGAGTTCGAGATGGGTACGCCCGATGACGAGATCGGCGCAGCCATTGACGTGAGATCAGCGACCGACGCCAAATACGACGCTCTCGCGGCTCACCACTCTCAAGTGGGGGAGTCCTTCTGGATGAAGATGAGCCGTGAAGAGTTCGCCAAAGCCATGGGCACCGAGTGGTTCGTGCGCGTGACGAACCCAAAGGACGTGTCGGGTCGGGTTGACGACATCTTCGCGGGATATCGCTAGACAGCGTCGAAGCGCTTAATACCGGTAGGTGTCGGGCTTGTAGGGACCTTCGACGGCGACGCCGATGTAGTCCGCCTGTTCCTTGGTGAGCGTGGTCAACTTCACGCCGAGAGCGTCGAGGTGCAGTCGGGCCACCTTCTCGTCGAGGTGTTTGGGCAAGACGTAGACCTTCTTCTCGTACGTGTCGTTGTTCACGAATAGTTCGATCTGGGCCATGGTCTGGTTGGTGAAGGAGTTGCTCATCACGAAGCTCGGGTGACCAGTCGCGTTGCCAAGATTCAAAAGGCGCCCCTCGGAGAGCACGATGATGGAGCGACCGTTCGGGAACGTCCACTTGTCGACCTGGGGTTTGATCGTCTCGCGGATGACTCCCTTGAGACTAGAAAGGCCCGCCATGTCGATCTCGTTGTCGAAGTGGCCAATGTTGCCGAGTACGGCCAGATCCTTCATCTGTTGCATCTGATCGACCGTCACGATGTCGCGGTTGCCGGTCGCGGTGATGACGAAGTCGGCGATGGGCAGCGCCTCCTCGAGGGTCGTTACCTGAAAACCGTCCATCGCCGCTTGGAGTGCGCAGATGGGATCGACCTCGGTGACAATGACGCGGGCGCCCTGCCCGCGGAAGGACTCGGCCGAGCCCTTGCCCACGTCGCCGTATCCGCAGACCAACGCGACTTTGCCACCGATAAGGATGTCGGTCCCACGGTTGATGCCGTCGATGAGGGAGTGGCGCACGCCGTACTTGTTGTCGAACTTTGACTTCGTCACGGCGTCGTTGACGTTGATGGCGGGAAAGAGCAGGGTGCCGTCGCGCTCCATCTCGTAGAGACGGTGCACGCCGGTCGTGGTCTCTTCCGAGACGCCAATGAGGCTCGTCGCCATGGGCTCGAAGACCTTCTCACCTTTCGCGATGATCGACGAGAGCAGGGTCAGGATGACGCGATACTCCTCGGAGTCGGCCGTCTCGGGCGATGGTACGAATCCCGCGCGCTCGAACTCGAGACCCTTGTGAACAAAGAGCGTCGCGTCGCCACCGTCGTCGAGAATCATGGTGGGCCCGTCGAACCCGGGCCAGCGAAGCAGTTGCTCAGTGCACCACCAATACTCTTCGAGGCTCTCGCCCTTCCACGCGAAGACCGGTACGCCCTTCGGGTCCTTGGCTGTTCCTTCGGGCCCCACGACAATGGCCGCCGCCGCGTGGTCTTGGGTAGAAAAGATGTTGCAACTCACCCAACGCACGTCCGCGCCGAGAGCGACAAGTGTCTCGATCAAGACGGCGGTCTGGATGGTCATGTGCAAAGAGCCCGCGATGCGCGAACCCTTCAAGGGCTTGGACTCGCCGAATTCGGCTCGCATGGCCATGAGGCCGGGCATTTCGTGTTCGGCCAACGTGATCTCGGCGCGACCGAAGTCGGCGAGAGAGAGGTCAGCAACTTTGTACGTAAAAGGGCCAGAGGTCATAGTTCTCCTAGGAGTTTGAGTTTTCCAGGCGCCGACCTCTGCCGCAGTCGCCTACCCACAGAATAGCGCTAGACGCCGACTCGGAACTCGACAACGTCGCCGTCACGCATGACGTATTCCTTGCCTTCGACGCGCGCCTTGCCAGCCGCCTTCACCGCGGCCATGGAACCCGCGCTGATCAGGTCGTCGTAAGAGACGACCTCGGCTTTAATGAAGTGCTTTTGAAAGTCCGTGTGGATTTCACCAGCGGCCTCGGGTGCCGTTTCGCCCTGGTGGATTGTCCAGGCGCGCGCTTCCTTAGGTCCGGCCGTCAGAAATGTTTGCAGACCCAGGGTGGTGAAGCCAACGCGCGACAACTGCGCCAGGCCCGACTCGTTTTGGCCGAAGGACTGCAAGAGCTCGAGGGCTTCGTCGTCGTCGAGCTCGGAGAGTTCGGCCTCCACCTTGGCACAGAGCACCACGCTCGGTGACGGGGCTACCGAATTGCGTAGTTCCTGTTGGCGTGTCTCGTCAGAAAGCGTGGCCTCATCGACGTTGAAAACGTAGATGAAGGGCTTATCCGTCAAGAGGTGCAGGTCGTAGAGCAGTGAGCGGTCGAGTTCTTTTGCGGCGAGTTGCGAAATGACTCGTCCGTCGTTCAGAGCCAATTGGGCTTTTCGCACTTCGGCGAGCTTCACCGCCGACTCACCGCCGCGCTTGGAGTCGCGCTCTAGGCGCGTGATGGCTTTTTCGACCGTTTGCAGATCGGCGAGGATAAGTTCGGTTTCGATGGTGGCGACGTCGCTCGCCGGGTCGATCCGCCCATCCACGTGAATGACGTCGTCGTCTTCAAAAACACGTACGACTTCACAGATCGCGTCGGATTCGCGAATCGCGGCCAGGAACTGATTCCCAAGTCCTTCACCCGTGGACGCGCCTCGCACGATGCCCGCGATGTCGACGAAGGTCACCGTGGCGGCGATGATCTTCTCGGAATGAAACATCTCCGCCAAGACCGTGAGTCGACCGTCGGGGACGGCGACAATGCCGACGTTCGGTTCAATGGTGGCGAAGGGATAGTTGGCCGCGAGCACGTGGTTCTTCGTCAACGCGTTAAACAGCGTTGATTTTCCGACGTTCGGCAGTCCAACGATGCCAATGGAGAGCCCCATAGAGGAGACCAGGCTACTGCACGCGATTCACGAGCTCTCTCGAGCTAGGCGATCTCCGCGAGTACTCCGTCGTCAATCTCGAGTCGACGGTCGGCCTGGCTGGCCACCTTTTCGTCGTGGGTGACGACGAGGACGGTCGCGCCTTGCGTGGACGCGGCGCTACGTAGCAGTTCCACGATCTTCTGGCCGGTGGACTTGTCGAGACTGCCAGTCGGTTCGTCAGCGAGGATCAGTTGAGGCTGAGCCGCGAACGCGCGTGCGATGGCCACGCGCTGTTGTTCGCCTCCCGAAAGACGCGCCGGACGGCGCTGGGATTTCTCGCCGGCGAGGCCTACGAGAGCAAGCATCTCATCGGCTCGACGCGCTCGATCCGCTTTGGGCCAGTGCGAGTACTCGAGCGCGAGCAGCACGTTCTCGCGCGCGCTGAGGTTCGGAATGAGATTGAACTGTTGGAAGACGAAGCCCACCTGGTGCGAACGGTACTTGGTACGTCCGCCCGAGTCGAGGTTCGCCAGTTCCACCCCGTCGAGGTCGATGCTGCCCTTGTCGGGTGCGTCGAGGAGACCGAGCAACGCGAGCAGCGTGGACTTACCACTGCCGCTTGCGCCGATGATGGCGACCATCTCGCCGTTGTCGGCGTTGAAGGTCACGTCGCGCACGGCATGCACGTCTCCGGCTGCCGTATGAAACGTCTTGTTGAGATTGTCAACCTTCAGCATTACTCACTCCTCAAAACTTCAGCGGGACGGATACGGACAATGGTGGCGGCCGCGACGGTAGAACCGAGTGCGGCGATAACAACGGCGAAGAGAAAGGCGTAGGTGAGTGTGGACCAACCGACCGACGTGTGCAACGTCGTGAGCGTATTGCCAACGCTTGTGGCGTGGAATCCACCGGCGCCTCCGAAGCCGCTGCCCGATGGGGGAGTGAACCCGCTTCCGCCACCGGTGAACCCTCCCCTGCCACGAACAAATCCGCTCGTGGGAGTGGTGGAACCCTGCGAACTAACAAGCGCCGAGGCGATCGGGCTGCTGAGCGCCGCGCCAATGATGAATCCAACGACCGCGCCGAGAACGGTGAAGGTTGTGGACTCGGCAATGAACTGCCCGATGATGGAGCGATTCGGTGCCCCCAGGGCCTTCAAGACGCCAACTTCGCGGCGTCGTTCGCGAACGATCATCAACATCGAGAGCAGCAAGATAATCGCGGCGCCGATGACCGCACCGAACAGCGTGTACGTCGAAATCGTTTTGACCGAGTTAAGGGGCGCCAACGCGGCCTCGGTCGTGGCTTCCGTCGACGTCACGTCCGCCTTGGATCCGATTTTCGCGTTGATGGCCTTCGTCACGCTTGTGACGTTGTTGACGTTGTTGACGACAATCGTCGCGGAGGTGACCTGGCCCTTCGCCGAGGCCAACGTCTGCAGGCTCGTGAGCGGCATAAGTACGTCAGAGTCAGCGAACGTGGAGCCCGAGTTGTAGATGCCGACCACGGTGATGGTCTTGCCGTACGCCGTGAAGGTCGAGCCAACCTTCAACTTGTTCTTTGAGGCCAGCGTGGCGCCGACGACCGCCACGTTCGCCTTTGACGTGGGACTGAACGACGTTCCCGACGTCAGTTTCTCGGTGCCTCCACCGTTTGCGCCACCCACGAGGGCATTGCCCGGGGAGTTCGTTCCGATGATCCGCACCGGGATCGTGAATGTGGTTCCGGAACTTCCTGAGCCCGTTGATCCTCCGGTTCCACCGGAGCTTGACGACCCACCGAAGTTACCGAAACGGCCTCCGAGGGAGCCCGTTGGTGTAGGCGATTTCAGAGACGTCTGCGAGCTCTGAAGTTCCTCACTCAATGACTCTTGGACTGAGGTGACGTTCTTTAGGTCAAGTAGATCATTCACTTCAGCGGTCGTGAGCGGAGTGCCGCCGCCGCTGAAGCCAAAGAAGCCCTTGGGCGAGACCGTGATCGTGTTGCCCGTCGACGAACGGACACTGTTGATCTTGGATGTGACGGCGTCGCGCGCGATCAGCATCGAGATGGAGAGTGCGATCGCGACGGCCAGAATGACCACGACGCCAATCGAGCGCATGGAGTTCCTGAACGCGTTGCGAACGCCTCGGCGCAGTGAATTCACAAATTTCCTTTCCGGGTGAGTGGCGTTCATCCTTCTCGGTACTCTGCAAGCCGGACACAAAAGTGCCTAAAAGCCAACTAAGAATCCTCTTCTCGTCGCCTACAGTCGGGGTCATGAATGAGGGCACGACAAAAGAGGGCTTCGTCCCTTTCGGTGACTATGAGACTTGGTATCGAATCACGGGCGACGTGCACTCTGGCGTGACGCCCTTAGTCATCGCGCATGGCGGACCTGGCTGTTCGCACGACTATCTCGATTCGCTCACCGCGCTCGCGCGATCGGGCCGGGCGGTCATTCACTATGACCAACTGGGAGGAGGACGTTCGACTCATCTGCCCGACCGCGGTGAGGACTTTTGGACCGTCGACTTATTTCTGTCCGAACTCGATAACCTTCTGAACTCTCTCGGAGTGAGAGACAATTACGACCTGCTTGGACAGTCCTGGGGTGGCATGTTGGCGGCCGAGCACGCAATCCGTCAGCCTGAGGGGCTGCGCGGTCTCGTCATCAGTAACTCACCCGCTTCTATGGCACTCTGGTCGAGCGAGGCCAAAATCTTGCGGGGCCAACTGCCGTCCGACGTCGAATCCGCGCTCGATCGACACGAGGCAAACGGCACCTTCGACGACCCCGAATATCAGGCCGCTACCTCGGCGTACTACGACGAGCACGTCTGTCGCATTCTGCCAAACCCACCGGAAGTAGTGCGCACGTTCGAGTTCATGGCGAAGGACTCGACCGTGTACAACATCATGAATGGACCAAACGAGTTCTTCTGCGTGGGAACGCTCCGCGACTGGAGCGTGGTTGACCGAGTCGCGAGCATTACCGCGCCCACACTGCTTCTGTCGGGAAGGCACGACGAAGCAACTCCCGCGACCGTCCAGCCCTTTTTCGATCACATTCCCAACGTGCGCTGGGAGATTTTCGAAGAGTCAAGCCACATGCCCTTCGTGGAAGAGCATGAGCGTTATGTCGAGGTCGTCGACGGTTTCCTGTCAGAACTGAGTAACGCGTAGCGCTGACTTTCAGTCAAGCAAGCTGAGCCAATGCTCTTCGGCCGCGTGGAGGGCCTTCTGCACGTCGGCTAACTCGACCCCCAACTTGGTCTGTTGCGCGTGCTCGGTCGTTTCGAGGAGTTTCTTAGTCAACGTGACTTTTCGTCTCTCGAGTCGCGAGACGTCCTTTTCCGCGTCACGAAGTTGGCGACCTCGCGGCACCGAAGCCGACGCGCTGTCGTTCGCGGCGGCCGGTGAGGATGCGCCGTTCATCGCTCGAGCGATCCAGGCATCGATTCCGCCCGGCACGTCGGCGATCACACCGTCATTGTGCACTTCAAGTAGCCGGTCCGTAGTGCGGCTGAGGAACGTGCGGTCGTGTGAAACGACGACAAGGGTGCCTGACCACTGACTAAGGAACTCTTCGAGCAAGCGAATCGTTTCAAGGTCGAGGTCGTTGGTCGGTTCGTCCAAGAAGAGCACGTTGGGCCGCGCCGCCAGGGCCAGGAGTAATTGCAAACGTCGTCGTTCGCCCCCCGAGAGCTCCTTTGCTTTGGTGACCGGTAGGGCTCCGGTGAACCAGAAACGTTTCATGAGTGCGACGTCTTCGGGCGAACCCGGGATTCCCTGGGGCCCGGCGACCAGCTCTTGAACGGTCGCGTCGAGATCGAAATCGCCGCCACCTTGATCGAGGTACGACGAGACGACGGTGGGTCCCGTTTTCATCGTCCCGGTCGTGGGTTCGAGGCGACCAGCGAGTAGTTTGACGAACGTTGACTTGCCAGAGCCGTTTGTACCCACTACGCCCACGCGGTCGCCCGGACCGAGGTCGATGTCAACGTCGCGAAGAATGACCTTCTCCGGCTCGTACGAAAAGCCCACGTGGTGCGCTCGTATCACCGTGTTGCCAAGTCGCGGCGCGTCGATACCGAACTCGAGGGTGCCGCTTCTCGCCGCAGCTTCGAGCCGATGAGCGAGAAGGCGCTTCGCCGCGTCAATGCGCGCTTGGGGTTTGGTGGACCGGGCTTTTGCGCCGCGGCGCAGCCACGCGAGTTCGTGACGCGCCAAGTTCTTTCGTACCTGCTCGGCCGTGGCGGCCTGCGCTTCGCGATCCGCCTGGGCTTCCAAGAGCTGCGAATAGCCGCCCGCGTGCACGTACGTTTTGCCTCGGTCGATTTCGATCATGCGGTTGGTGACGCGGTCCAGCAGAAAGCGGTCGTGACTGACGAGCACGATGGCTCCGGGATAGTTCATGATCTGCTGCTCGAGCCACTCAATGGCGTGCAGGTCCAAGTGGTTGGTGGGTTCGTCGAGAATCAGAACATCACTTGGTTCAGCGAAGACCCGCGCCAAAGCGACGCGCTTGAGTTGACCGCCAGATAGCGCGCTCGTTTGGGTGTCGACCTCGCTGAGCATGGCCAGTCGATCCAAGACTGCGTCGACCTGCCATCCGGCTCCCAGAGTCTCGCGGACGGTGCCCACCGGCAGGGTGGGGATCTGAGGAAGAAACTCGACGCGCAGATCGCGCCCGCGGCGAATTTGGCCCGAGTCTGGGGTCACGATTCCTGCCACGATGTTCAATAGCGTGGTCTTGCCCACGCCGTTGATACCGACGACGCCGATCCTCTCGCCGGTAGAGATCGTCATCGTCAGATCCTCGAAAATCGTTCGATCGGTGCCGTTAAGCGTCACTTTTTCGAGATCGATGAGGATGGCCATGGGTCCTTCACGTTACCGACGAGTCGAACTGACCCAAACTTCGAAGGAGTTCGCGCTGATTAGATGTGCTGGTATGTGAGGAACGGCAAAAACCCAACTTGACATCGGATAACCGGAGGTTGATCAATGGTCGCGCGAGTGTTTGGACGAGGAGAGGGAGCAAAACAGTATTCCGCTCGGGGCAGCGAGATGTTCTTCAAAGCTCTAGCGGAACTGGACAACGGTGACCTCTCACTGATGGAGCGCACCCTCCCCGCTGGCGGCCGGCGCCCGCCGGCGCACCGTCACACGAACTGCTCGGAGGCGTATTTCGTTCTCGATGGAGTGGTGTTGGTGATCGTGGAGGATGACGAGCTGACTCTTGGACCCGAGGATTTTCTCCTGGTCCCGCGCGGTACGGCACACACGTTCGGAAACGGAGGCGATGAGGAAGCTCGCCTCTTAGTCATTCACGCGCCCGCCATGGACGCCTACTTTGCGGGCTTGCACGACTTGTGGAGTAGAGACGAGCCGCCAACTACTGACGAGGAGCGCGCACTGATGGCGCGCTTCGGTATGGAGACGATCTAATCGGTTCCGACGAGTGACTAGTTGGGCTTCCAGTAGACGACAGGTGCCAGACCTCGAAGTTCGCGAGCGCGAGTCAGCTGGCGAGCGACAAAATCGGCCTTCGCCGCAACGTAGATATCCATGTTTCCGTTGGCAGCGTCGGCGTTCGACTTCTTGAGAGTGGCGTACTCTTCGCGCATCTGCGGATCTTCACGCAGCGCATCGCGCAGTAACAGATGATCGAGGTGCGCTCTGTTGTTTTCGACGACCACGTAGAGGTGATGCGCGGGCAGGTCGGACTTACTCGTCGGACTGAACGCCTCGCGGCCTTCGACACCGAGGTCGCCGCGCCACCGATAGCCGGCGGAACGTAGTCGCTCGATCGCTTTGGGCACATCGAATTCATTCGACACCACGATGTCCACGTCAATGATCGGCTTCGCGGCAAGTTCCGGGACGGACGTTGATCCCACGTGATCAATGCGAAGCGCGACGTCGTCAACGAATGGCCCGAGTTCTTGACGAATGCGTTCAAATGAGTGAGGCCATTCTTCGTCGTAGTCAACGACGGCAATTTCCTGAGTCACGACGAGTGCCCACACGTCGAATGAGCCTTCCAGCAACAGAGCAATCACCGGCTCCATCGCGCAAACTGACCAGATCTCGCGTGGCTCAGCAACGATCGCCTGCAGCGCGCCAAGAACGAATGGCGAGAGTCCCTCTGCCTCCACGGTGCACGATCCGGTGGTGATCGCGAGAAGTTGGTGGGAGTCGGGCCCGGACGAGGTCCACTGCGCTCCCTCTTCTAGGAAGACCACGCCGGCTTCGGTGAGTGACGCACCGCCAATCAATTGCCCAAATTTTGCGCTCGTGCGACTATTGCGCAATGACATTGCGACGTCGGGGTCAAATCGGATCACCTTCACCCGACCATTTTGCACTCACATTGAGTTAGAGGATGGTCTTATCCAAACGTGAAGTCGTACGCCTGCACACCCTTTGACACTTTCATCACTAACGTGCCGACGGACGTGGTCTTCGCGTGAAAAAGCGTATAGAGGCGCGGCACTCCCTCAACGTGAATTGTCTCTGGTGCCGTACCGTTTCCGTTCGAGATCGTGACCGTACCGGAACCTCCCATGACCAAGTACACGTCCTGTGCTTCATAACTCAATTCGAGTTTGGCCTTTCGTCCCGCCGTCGCCTCTTGGGAGTGGTCAGTCCATACGCCGGAGAACGCGAAGTAGTCCGACGACAAGGACTTCGGGAACTGATAGGTGACCGCCTGGTTCTCGGGAGGTACGCCAGAGTTTTGGAGATACTGAATTCGTTCGTAGCCCACGTATGACTCGGGGTTCGTCGGTTGAGTCGGCGTCAGGTTGGGCAGACTCGTGCGCGGCGGGAGTTTCAGGCCCGGGTGCGCGTCCACCAGGAGCTTGCGGATTAGGTTTTCAGTGAGACCGTAATCACCTTCGCCGAACTCGTCGTGACGCACGACGCCGTTCGCGTCGATGAGGTAGTCCGCCGGCCAATATTCGTTGTTGTAGGCATCCCAGGTTCCGTAGTTATCATCAATCGCCACCGGATAATCCACACCGAGTGACTTCGATTCCGCCCGTACGTTGCTCACCACGTGTTCAAAGCCAAACTCTGGTGTGTGCACGCCCACGACCACCAGTCCGTCAGCTTTGTAGCGGCTGTACCACGCTTCTACGTGGGGGAGTGTGCGCTGGCAGTTGATGCACGAGTACGTCCAAAAGTCGACGAGAACAACTTTGCCGCGTAGCTGCTTGATCGAAAGTGGCTTTCCGCCGGGAGTGTTGAGCCACGCAGTGATGTCGGTGAAGTTTGGCGCGTTGCCGCACGACTGCAAGTTGGGATCTCCGGCCAGGCAGGACGCGAGCGAGCCGTCCGTGCTGTGCGCGTTTCCTTTGAGCGCATTGAGTTGCTTCTCTACCGACGACGAACCTTCGACGTGCTGCTGGAGAGCATTGGTGTAACCAGGAACATTGGCCAACGAGTTGAAAACGCTGGTGCACAACGCGATCGCAATGGCGATGAGGACACCGCCACCGATCATGCGCAGCATCGGCCCCTTTTGACGCAGCGATCGCGCGCGGGTGACGAGAGCACTGCCGGCAAGGGCGATGATGAGGAGAGGAACGGAGGCGCCAATGCAGAACGCCAGAGTGACGAGCACGGTCATGAAACTGACCTGCTCCTTCGCGCCCAAAACGATGATGGTCGAGAGCACGGGTCCGGCGCAGGGGACGAAGACCAGTCCGAGGGCGAGACCTATCACGAAG
The DNA here is from genome assembly GCA_049790955.1 of Acidimicrobiales bacterium. GTDB lineage: Bacteria > Actinomycetota > Acidimicrobiia > Acidimicrobiales > RAAP-2 > RAAP-2. The sequence goes on along the minus strand of JBAQZL010000070.1, from coordinate 82,746 downwards.
CCCCCTCGTGACAACGCGGGTTGGCGAGTGACGAATCGGGCGAAGGGACGCTCGAGCAGCATCCCGAGTTGAGGGATCAAGAGCCCGATCCCGACAACCATCAAGAGAGCGATGCCTAAGTCATTCAAGAACTCTTGGGGCAGGTGAAAGAGCGAAACGATTTCGGCGCCGGCCAGGATCAGAATCGAAAAGCTCACGATCAGTCCAAGCACAATTGAAAAGGCTCGACGCCACGATGACCGTGACTCGGTCGTCGCGCCCGTGACGAAAACCACGGGCAGGACCGGCAGCACGCACGGTGAAATGCCTGCGATGAGACCAGCCACGACGGCGATGAGAATTAATGTCACGTCACGACCTTCTAGAAAACGTTATGTGCACGGGTTCGTACGAATCTATGAATCACTCGAGTAGTAGTCATCGAGGGACGAACGTGCGTTACAACGTTCAGCATTTCGCGATTTATTGGGATACTTCTCATTAGAGTTCGCGATGACTCCGGTCGCATGACGCAACCTAAGGCTTCGATAAGAAGTGTGATGCTTTGAGTACCGGCGCAGGGTCAAATATGTTCAGACCAATCAGAACGCTGGACAGTGGCGGTTAGGGCTCGATTCGTCGAACCAGAGCCCAGGTGCCCCCGATGAGAATAAGACCTGAGACGAGATACAAGAGGCCCTCGCGCAGTTGAAGCGTCCAGAACTCATTGGTCCCGATGTACACCGATGCGTTCTCAATGTGGAGCGATCGGTAGCAATCCTTTTGGGCACTTTGCCGCTCGCTTTCATTCTTGGGTAGATGGCCCAAGACGCAGGTGCTGATTCTCATTTCGGTGTTCAAGATGTCACTATTCGTCGGCGTGCCTTTGGTCGTCCGCGGAACGGGGCCATTTGCGAGCAGCCAAGCGTTGTTGGGAAACGCCTGTGTGTAGCTCTGGCCAGCGATGATGGTGGCCGTATAGGAGGGCGACGTCCAACGGACCGTCGTTGGGACGAGATGCTCCCTGACCTTCTGCGGCACAATCACGGCGACGCCGAGGAATAGGACAATTGCGACAGCTAACGTCCAACCGACACGGCGGATGATGACGCCGAGCAGGAGTGTCAAGGCGAACATAAAGAGTCCGTACGCCACAAGAACCCAGCCGGCGACGGCGAACGTTTCGCGCCCGAAAGGAGTATTGTCGCCAATGTTGCCGCTCCACCACGACAGCACGACAGCGGTCGGGACGAGAATGATCGCAACGGTGGTCGCTCCCACGCCCGACTTGATGGCGAACCAGCGACTGCGCGAGATTGACTGCGTCCAAGCCAGACGCACAGTCCGATGGTCGAGCTCGTTGGCCAATGCGAGAAGTCCCAGAATGGCACCCACAAGGGGGGCGATGATGAAGCCAGCAGCGCGAACATACGGGTCGAACGATTGAATTTGCGAGTACTTGACATCGAGGAGACCGCAATAGTCGCTTTCCCGGCCACTTGGTCGCCCCGGCACGGTGCACTCATGAACTGCGCGAAGTCGTGGTGCTGGATTCTGCCTTCGACGATGGCGAAGCCAATGACCACGAGAGCCAGCAGGGCCAGTGTGCACGCAACCGAGCGCTGATACCGCCATGCGATCCAAATCACGACGTCGCTCCGTGTTGAGACTCAACGTCCGAGGTCGCGCGAGCGCGACGACCTTGACGTAGATAGGCCACAACGATCTCGTCGAGCGTGGGCCGCTCGATTCGCCAACCATCACGCTCGAGCGGCATCGCCAATCGCACCAGATACGTGATTTCGCGAGCGGTGATGTGCTCTTCGAGGACGACTGCGCCGCGAGGGACCGGTACTCCGTCATTGACCGCTCGGCTCAAATATCTATGGCTCTCGAGCACGTACTCAAGGTCTTCGCTCAAGACGACGCGAGACTGCGAGAGGATCACCACGTAGTCGCAGATGGCCGCAACATCACCGATCGCGTGCGTAGACATGAGCACGCTGGACTCGTTATCGGCAAAGAGTTCGGTGATGTTTTGGAGGAGATCCTGCCGGGCGACAGGATCGAGGGCCGCCGCGGGCTCGTCGAGAAGAACAAGTTCCGGCCGCTTAGCGAAGCACACGGCGAGCGATACCTGCGCGCGTTGACCACCCGAGAGTTCGCGCACACGGCTCTTCGTATCGATCTCGAGCAGTTCGAGGTAGTGCGTTGCAAGTTCGCCATCCCATGTGGGATTGATCCGTCGACCAAACTCCAAGATGTCACGAACTCGCCAGCGCGCGTAGAGCGGTTGGTCTTGATCGAGGTAACCGACACGGGCGCGAAGTGCGGTGCTCGACGTAGACATTTCTTGGCCGAAGACGGAGATCCGTCCCTCGGTCGGCGTCGATAAGCCGGCGAGCAGGCGCAACAATGTGGTTTTGCCCGAGCCGTTGGGACCGACGAGCGCGGCCACGCGACCACGCGGAACCGCGAGTGAACACTCACTGAGCGCCGTGCGCCGACGGAATCGCTTGGTAAGCGAGTCGGTTTCAATGACGAGTTCATCGTTGGTCACGAGCGGGACTCGGAATCAACAGAGAGAAAGTTCTGGACGCTCTGAACGATCTCGACGTCTGAGATTCCGCTTGATTGAGCGAGCGCAACTCCTTCACGCAAAACGTCGCGCCAAGAATTCGCCCGGTACTCGCGCCGCGGCGAATCCTGGATCTCGAGGATGAATGTCCCGAGTCCGAGCCGGCCCTCAACGAGACCGAGATGCTCGAGCTCTCGATATGCGCGGTGCACAGTATTGGGGTTAATGGTCACTTGGCGAACGACCTCACGCACGGAAGGAAGCTGGTCGCCTGCCTGGATTTGCCCGCGTTCAACGGCGTCAGTGACCTGGTCCACCAGTTGGCGAAAGGGAGCGCGATCCGATCGGGGATCGAGGCGAAAGACAATGGATGGCCGTTGGTCTTTCATGTACTAGTACACTAGTACACCGTAAATCAGTCTGTCCAGTATTCACACCGGTCGGCGTGAAATTCAAGTGAACGTGTCGTTGCGTGACGGTGCTGTTTCGATCGGCGGAATCGGCGATCTGACGATTCGGGCTCACTTTGTGGCCGCCGACCAATTCGCACATTCGACGCACTTGAGAATAGCTAAGCAACTTCTTGATCATTTCTTTGCGAGGAGCTCGTGTGGCGGGGCGCTTCGCGGAGTTCAGGGTGAGAAATATCTGGTATCAATAGGTTCCTGACATCGCGTGGGGCGGGCAGGGAGTTACGGGAGATTATTCATGCGGTGGAGTTTGCCAATTCGTCGAGCGCTGGTTGTTGTCGGCGTCGGATCACTGATTCTTGGGGCTACCGTCGTGGCGGGCGCGTCGGGTTTAACGGGGAAGTACAGCGCGACGGACGCGAAGCTCGTGCCGACGTCCTACAAGAACACCACTCTCCAAGTCGCTACCGACGCCACGTACCCGCCCGATGAGTCAATGAGCGGGACCACCATGGTCGGCTTCGACGTCGACTTGATGGCGGCCATTGCTAAGACCCTGGGCGTGAAGTACAAGGAAAACAACGTCACTTTCGAGGACATCATCGGCGGTATCAAGGCCGGTAAGTACGCGATTGGCAACTCATCCTTCACCGACGAGAAGTCGCGCGAGAAGTCGGTGAACTTCGTCGACTACTTTCAGGCGGGCGAGGGCGTCTACGCGCTCTCGACTTCGAAAGCCACTTTCAAGGGCCTTTCGAGCTTCTGCGGCATGAAGGTCGCGGTCGAGAATGGCACCACCGAGCAGACTGACGCAACGTCCGAAGTCTCGAAGTGCCCCGCCTCGAAGAAGTTGACCGTACGCTCGTACCCAACCCAGACCGAGGCCAACGCTGCGGTGCTCTCCGGTCAGGCGAATTTCGGCTTCGTTGACAGCCAGGTGGCCGGCTATATCGTCTCGCTAGCCGGCGGCAAATTCAAGCTCGTCGGCAGCGCCATTGAGGTGGCGCCCTACGGAATCGCAACGCCCAAGACCGCCTCAGGGCAGAAGCTCGCCCTCGCCATCCAGGCGGCCATCAAGACGTTGATCGCGAACGGGACGTACCACGCCATCCTCGCCAAGTACGGCGTCACCGCGGGGGCGCTACCAAGCAGCAAGATCGTTCTCAATGGTGCAACTTCCTAAAGGTCACTGACCAGATACAGCTATGAGCGCCCCGGAGGACAACGCCGTCAAGGTTGTCCCCGTGCGTCACTATGGGCAGTGGGCGGGGGCAGTCGTCGCCCTCGTGCTGATTGCGATGTTGGTGAACACCTTGTTCTCCAAGATCCCTTCAGGTCAGTACGTCTGTCACGCGGTGAATGGCGCCCGACTCTGTCACCAAACGAGTGTGTGGCGATTCAGTTGGAACATCGTATTTCATTACTTCACGACCTCAGAAGTTTTGCACGGGCTCGTGCTCACCATCTACCTCACAGTGATCGCGATGGCCGCTGGCATCGTGATCGGTGTTGCTCTGGCAGTGATGCGTCTCTCCTCGAACAGGTTGCTCTCGTCGACGGCGTGGAGTTACACCTGGTTCTTCCGCGGGACGCCAGTGATCGTCCAACTGTTTTTCTGGGAGTACATTTCGATTTTGTATCACACCATCACGATCGGCGTGCCCTTCACGCACATCACGTTTCTTCATCTCAATGCGGTGACTCTATTTACGCCCGTCACGGCCGCGATTGTGGCACTCAGCCTTAACGAGGGTGCGTACATGTCTGAGATAGCGCGCTCGGGACTGATATCAGTTGACGAGGGCCAGTCCGAGGCTGCTATGTCCCTCGGCATGACGAGGTCTCAAACCCTGCGTCTCGTCGTCCTGCCCCAAGCAATGCGCGTGATCATCCCGCCGACTGGCAACGAGATCATTTCGATGCTCAAAACGACCTCACTTGCCAGCACCATCGCCGTTATTGAACTTTTCGGTGCGACAAATAACATTTCGGCCAACAACTACGAGATCATGCCCTTGCTCATTGTCGCGAGCCTCTGGTACCTCATCGTCACCACCGTTCTCTCGACCGGCCAGTTCTATGTCGAGCGCCATTTCGCTCGTGGCGCCCTGCGCACGCCACCGCCGACACCGATACAGCGCCTGCGACGTGACATGCGTGGCATTCTTGCGAAATTTCGCACACCTCGCGGTGTGCGGGAGGCGACGTCGTGAGCGTCCCTAGCGTCCCTAGCGTCCCGATGGTCGAAGCTCACGGCGTGCACAAGTCCTACGCAGGCATTCAGGTCCTCAAGGGCGTGGACCTCACCGTGGCGCGCGGCGAGGTGACGTGTCTCATTGGACCATCGGGCTCAGGTAAAAGCACGTTTCTTCGGTGCATCAACCACTTAGAAAAGCACGACTCAGGGGAACTTCGCGTCGATGGAGAACTCGTTGGTTATGAAATGCGTGGCACGAAACTCCATGAGCTGAACGACAAGCGAATCTGCGACGAGCGCTCTCAGATTGGCATGGTGTTTCAGCGCTTCAACTTGTTCCAACACCTGACAGTTCTCGACAATGTGACGGTCGGCCAGATAAAAGTACGTGGTCGCGATACTGACGCTGCGCGAAAGAAGGCTCGCGAGTTATTGGCGCGAGTGGGATTGTCGGAGAAGGACAAGCACTATCCGAGCCAATTGTCGGGGGGCCAACAACAGCGCGTCGCAATAGCGAGGGCGCTGGCGATGGATCCGAAATTGATGCTGTTCGACGAACCTACGTCTGCGCTCGATCCCGAACTCGTCGGTGAAGTGCTCGATGTGATGAAGGACTTGGCCATAAGCGGAATGACGATGATCGTTGTGACCCACGAGATGGGGTTCGCTCGCGAAGTGGCCAACACCGTCTATTTCTTAGACGCGGGGATCATCGAGGAATCAGGTACGCCCGCTGACGTCCTCGGCGCGCCAAAATCAGAGCGCCTGAAGAGCTTTTTGTCGAAGGTTCTCTAGCGCTTCACTGATACTTCGGCTGGGCGTCTCGATCCTCGAGGTTGAGGCGGTGCTCGGCGATCTCGCTACGGCGTCTCCGGGTCGGACCAACTTTTGCGGAGGTGCTTCAAAAGTTCCTCCGTAATCTTGGTGGTTCGGTCGGTCAAAGTCGTCGCGTCAAGGTCGGGGCGAAGTTGTCGGCCCATAGCGCGCACAATGCCGAGAAGGCCTGCGATGTTGGTTGTTTCGCGCGATTGAGAAGCACCGGGCTCGGGGTCGTTCTGGCCCGACATCATCTCGAGCACCTTGTCGTGCAGATCCGTCAACTCAACTCCGAACTCCGTGAGAATCTGTGTCGCCGTCCCGCTCCCTTCTCGCACGATCCCAAGAAGCAAGTGCTCGGTGCCGATGTAATTGTGTCCGAGTTGCAAGGCTTCACGAAGTGCAAACTCCAGCACCTTCTTCGCCCGCGGCGTAAATGGAGGCGAACCGACTTTCGCCGAATTGTCAATGCTTACGTCCCTTTCAATCTTTTCACGAACCGAGTCATAGGTGACCCCCGCCGCGCCAAGGGCCTTTGCAGCGATCCCGTCAGCTTCTCGAATCAGACCAAGTAGGAGGTGTTCGGTACCTATATCAACGTTGAGATCACGCGCCTCGTCTTGGGCGTATACGAGTACGCGACGGGATCGATCTGTGAATCGTTCAAACATGGTTCTCACTTCCGAAACGTAGGGCCTTCTGAGACGGTAGACCCTCGGTGCGTTCGGGAGAGATTCCTTGTTCCAAGGGCGCCGTGGGCGTCGGTCCTACTTGAATGCCTCGAAGATAGTCTGCGCGGCAGTTTCAGCGTTCATTGTCGAAGTGTCGATGCTTAGGTCATCGCTATGAAGCAGCGATTCGTCAAAACTCTCAAAAAGCTCCCGAAATTGACCGACGTCGAGGAGTTTCTCGTGAACTCGGCGTGATTCGTTTACGAGCCGTTCTTCCAATACGCTGCGAGGAGCGCTAAGGCGGACGAAGACAACTCGACCATCGTGAGACTCGACAGACTTTTTCACTTGATCGGTGAACGCAACGAAGCGGGCGCGCCCGTTTGGTTCTCGCCAGGCGGAGTTGTTCGTGAAAATAAGACTTATGTCCGTTCTCGCGGCAGTTTCGAAAACGTCGAGTCGGAGTCGATGCAATACATCGTTATATGGCTCGCTGCCAAACGCGAACACGGAACTGATCGAGTTGACCGTGAGGTGATTATGAAAAAGGGGGAAGCCTGTCAGCGAAGAAAGTCTCTCGGCGATCGTGAGTTTTCCGCTCGCGGGTGGACCATAGAGATAGATCAGCGCTGGCTTCATAGATTTCTTCGGACACTAACTCACGTCACTGCCGTAGAACGAGACTGCTGTGTCGGGAGAGAACTCGGCTCGCCGCAATCGGCAGAACACCCCACGTTGCCCCACTTTTGATCTTGCGCAAGGAGTTGCTCATCGAGTCCTAGCGACCTTTCGGCCGCGAGCGGAAGACGACCAACTGTGAAGCAACACGCATGACGGCTTCGCGGCTCAGGACTATCGAGGATCTGGTTGATCTACATTCCAATGCCGAACGACCGTCGCAAACCAGCCGCCGTCGCTTCGCGGAATGAGGGAGAACCGGCTCACCACTCGCTGACCACCTTGGTGATCTCCGTAGAGAATGTCCAGCATGAGTCTCTCTCGCCCCACGATTCGTTCGCTCACTTCAGAGAATTCTGGCTCAGAAGGATCGCGATAGGCGCCCTGCCAAAACGATACGTCGCCAGCTGCTACATAGAGGTCTCGGGTGAGTCGATGAAAGGCTTCCACGTCGGGTCGTGTCATGCCCGAAAGATCCCTCGAAAGCTCAATACGCCAACCATGCAGTACGGCCATGCCGTTGCCGACATTTCTCACTGACATAGTGAGGTAAATCGCCTCATCGGTTGCTTCTGCCGTTGCACTACCTCCCGGTAGCTCCACAAAATGATTGTCCGCGAAGCCGACCTTGAGGGTGGCGTCCCCGGCTCTTGACGTCATGAGAAGAGGCCGCAGTCCGGCCAGAAGCGACTGCTCAGCGGCGCGAGAAGACCGATTGGCCGAGCGCACGGAGGCGAAGGTGGCGCCCGCGAGCACCAATGTCCCACCTCCCGTCGTGATCGCCGAGATCATTACCCAGTTGGCCATGGCCCATAGTATGTTGCTCGTTTTTCTTCGTGGGCAAGTCTGCGGAGTGTCTCATGAAGGAGGCCGGATGGCACGGGTATTTATCACTGGTTCCAGCGAGGGGCTCGGGTTGATGGCTGCACAACTGCTCGTCAACGACGGCCACTCCGTCACGTTGCACGCCCGTGACGAACAACGCGGTGCCGACGCCCGTCGCGCGTTGCCAGCCGCCCAGGATGTTGTCATCGGCGATGTGCAAAGCATCGCTGGGATGCGCCAAGCGGCCGAGCAGGCTAACGGCCTTGAGCGTTTCGACGCAATCATCCACAACGTCGGCGTCGGATATCGCCAGGCCCGGCGCATCGAAACCTCAGATGGACTCTGCAACGTGTTCGCAGTCAATGTTCTCGCCCCGTACTTGCTCACCGCATTGATCACGCCGCCGGATCGACTGATCTATCTGAGTTCTGGAATGCATCAAGGCGGTACGCCCGATCTCAGCGACTTGCAGTGGACTCGACGCGGGTGGAACGGCGCCCAGGCATATTCCGACAGCAAGCTCTTCGATGTTGTGCTGGCGTTCGCTGTGGCTCGACTGTGGCCGGGCGTCTTGTCTAATGCGCTCGAGCCCGGCTGGGTCCCCACAAAGATGGGCGGTTCGGGTGCACCTGATGACCTGTCGCTGGGCGCGGTTACCCAAGCCTGGCTCGCCGTGAGCGGCGACCCTGCTGCCACAGTGATGGCGAGCTACTTCTATCACCAACAACTCAAGGCGGAGAACCCGTCAGCCCGCTCGGTCGACCTCCAAGACGGGTTGCTCGAAAACTGCGCGCAACTGACCGGCATAACGCTCCCGGCCACATTCAATTAAGCAATCAGCTTCGCTTTTTGTGCGTCGAATTCATCTTGAGTCAAGATTCCGGAGTCGCGAAGCGATGCGAGTTTGAGTAGCTCGTCGGCTACCGAGGCCCCGGATCCACTTTGAGTCACGGCCTGACTGGGTTGAGTAGAGGCCACCATTCGCTCGCGGATGATCTTTGCGAGATTCTCGACGAGATCCTTCGGAATCATGTGGAAGCGGGTTTGATCACCAGCGGCAAGAAGAGTGATCTCGCCATAGGAGAAACCCTTCTTGTACTCAATCGACGTCAGGAGTCCGTACGAGAAGTCCAGCATGTCGTGTCCACCGAGTTTCTTCGTGAACAGTCCAACCCGTCGGTCGGTTATGAAGAGAGTTCCACGCCTCTCCGTCGGCTGGCCGAGCCGCATTACGTCAGCCGCCCCGGTTGTCACGTCGATGAGTTGCTCGCCGTCCATGAGTACGGGCTGAAGGTCTGCAGTGATTTGATCTCGCTTGGAGTCTTTGAGTGCCATGGGAAGGAATCATACGCGCTGCAAAACACCACAGAAATTGCCCATCACCAGCAAGGATGTGAGATGGAGCGGGCGACTAGGGTCGGCTCAATGCTTTGCCCGGATGCGTGACTGTTCAGCCGCAAATGTTCAGGGCTAGGTGTCGTGAACTCGCCGCAGGTTTCTCGCTATCCGGGCAGGCGTGTTTGAATAGTGAAGAGGCATGGCGAAAAGCGGCGCACTTTTCCTCAGAAAATGTGCTGAGGTTGTGCTGGCGATTTTCCAGCGCCTCGATTTGGACCGAAAGTCCAATGATTGCTCCCGTAGCTCAGGGGATAGAGCATCGGTTTCCTAAACCGTGAGCGCAGGTTCGAATCCTGCCGGGGGCACTCCGAACGTAGGATTCCACAATGACGATCGACAGTGACGAAGACCTCGACGGATTACTACGAGCGGGACGAGTCGTTGCGGAAGCTCGAGACGCAATGGTCGCTGCCGTCAAGCCGGGCGTGACAACCGGGGAACTCGACTCCATCGGACGCGAAACCTTTCGTCGGCACGGAGCGCGATCTGCTCCTCGAGTGACGTACAACTTTCCCGGATCCACGTGTATCAGTGTCAATGACGAGGCCGCTCATGGCATTCCATCTCTCGCTCGCCATTTGCGCGAGGGCGATTTGGTCAACATCGACGTTTCTGCTGAACTCGACGGATATTTTTCCGATACTGGAGTGAGTACTCCCGTCGGAGTTGTTCCGGCGATAGCACAGCGCCTCGTGGACGCAACTCGACTTGCTCAACGAGACGCGATGTCGGCGGCACGAACGGGCAACAGACTTCGCGACATCGGCAAGTCGGTCGAGTCCCGTGCCCATCGTCACGGGTTCCGTGTGATTCGAAATCTATACGGACACGGCGTTGGCAGAGGACTTCACGAGGACCCTTCTGTACCGAGTTTCGACGATCATCAACGGATGGTGCTCCACGATGGAATGGTCCTCGCGGTGGAGCCCTTTCTATCCGTGTCTGCCAGTTTCGTCGTCGATGATCCTGACGGGTGGACACTACGAACGAGCGACGGAAGTCTCGTGGCGCAGTTCGAACACACCATGGTGGTGACGAACGGTACGCCGATTGTTCTGACCGAATGAGTCAGGAGTGCCAAGGGCGTCGCTTACCTGGCTAGCCGCTTTCGACAGTGCGGGCACTTCACGGATTTCTTGTGCGGCTCCGCCTTAATAATGACGTATGTCTCACATTTCGGACACTGCGAGTAGCGCGACGAACATCTCAAGCACGCGAATCTCCTTACTCCCTGCGGGTACGTGAGCTTCGTGGTGCAGATGACGCAACTGAATTGTTCATACACGGACCAACGTGATTGCGTCATCGTCGCGCAATGCGGGCACCGCCAACTAGATGACGTCTCGCGGACGTGCGACGCCTTCTTGCAATTCGAACATTGAGCGAATCGCCACGCCAAGTGACAACCAACGCAGACGAAACGCCGCGTTGAGGTGAAGACGGTCTGTCGCTTTGAGCACGAAGTGCACGTTACGTCGACCATCTCAGGATTTCGGGGTGGTTCATTAGATCGTGACGGCGGAGTAGCTGCCGCGGGCACTGGTGGATTCAAACGTTGGTCGTACTCTGCTCGCTGAATGGGATCACTCAAGGTGCTGTAGGCATCACGCAGTTCACGAAAGAGTTCTGCGCTGCCGCCGCCGTCGGGGTGATAACTCTTGCTGAGTTTTCTATAAGCCGCTTGGATCTCGTCAGTCGAGGCGTTTGGGCCGACGTCGAAGAATTTGTAGAGAGTTAGCCCTTGCACAGTCCACTCATCAAATCAGATAGCCGTCCGTAACGCCAATACATGTTTTCTCGTAACTGAGAGAGATGCGTTTTACGATCGCGCAACCTGCACCGTCATTTCAAACAACACCCGTGTGACTTAGCACTGTTCTTCTCGCACGGTGCGGGGCGAAAATCGATGATGGTCAGTTTCTCTCTTGGCGCTTCAAAGTGAGGGTACGTAGAGTAAGTCCAACGTCGTGATCACAAAATGGGGAGGATTCACCAATGAGCGATTCCAGCAATGGGGGGCCCGAAGTGGTGCGCGCAGCCCTGGTGCAGACGAAGTGGACCGGCGACAAAGAGTCCATGATCAAGGCCAACGTCGCTCTCGCGCGACAGGCGGCGAGCCAGGGCGCTCAGGTCCTCTGCTTTCAAGAGTTGTTCTACGGTCCGTACTTTTGCCAAGTCCAAGATCCTGAGTACTTTTCGTACACCGAGTCGATTCCTGGCCCGACGAGCGAGCTTATGCAAGAACTCGCTCGCGAAACCCACATGGTGCTGGTGGTGCCGATTTACGAAGTCGAGCAGGAGGGCGTCTTTTATAACACGGCCTTCGTTATCGATGCGGACGGCACGTACCTCGGCAAATACCGCAAGCACCACATTCCTCAAGTAAAGGGGTTCTGGGAGAAGTTCTACTTTCGTCCTGGAAACTTGGGATATCCCATCTTTCACACGGCGGTCGGCCCCATTGGCGTCTACATCTGTTACGACCGCCACTTTCCCGAAGGGTGGCGTGCGCTCGGACTGGCTGGCGCCAAGATCGTCTTCAACCCTTCGGCGACGAGCCGGGGACTGTCGGCGTATCTCTGGAATCTCGAGCAGCCGGCGGCGGCCGTGGCGAATGAGTACTTCGTCGGCGCAATCAATCGCGTCGGTGTGGAGGAATTGGGCGACAACGACTTCTACGGGTCGTCGTACTTCGTGAGTCCGCGTGGAAAGTTGATCGGCGAGGCGGCGTCGGGGAGCGAGGACGAGGTGATCGTGCGCGACCTCGACATGAACGAGCTGACCGAAGTGCGCCACACGTGGGCCTTCTATCGCGATCGACGCCCCGACAGTTATGGAGAACTGGTTGTCCCGTAGTTCGAGTCTGAAAGAAAGGTCTCTTCATGAAGATTCTGATTAGCGGGGGAACGGTGATCAACGCGAGCGGTCCCTTCGCGGCCGACGTGTTGATAGAGGGCGAGCGCATTGCAGGTGTGGTGGAAGCGAACTCGTCGGCGTCGACGTCGTGGCGCGAAAGTGCGGACCAGATTATCGACGCGACGGGTCTCTACGTGGTGCCCGGAGCGATTGACGCGCACACGCACATGGAGATGCCCTTTGGCGGTACTCACTCGGTCGACACCTTCGAAACCGGTACCCGGGCGGCGGCGTACGGCGGTACGACGACCATCATTGACTTCGCCATTCAGAGCAAGGGAAAGAGTCTGCGCGAGGGCCTTGACGCGTGGCACGCGAAAGCCGAAGGGCACTGCGCCATTGACTACGGCTTTCACATGATCGTCTCGGACGTGACGGAGTCGTCCCTCAAAGAGATGGATCTTGTGGTGGACGAAGGTGTCACCAGTTTCAAACTGTTCATGGCCTATCCCGGCGTCTTCTACTCCAACGACGGCCAGATCCTCCAAGCGATGCAACAGGCTGCGGGCAACGGGGCCACCATCATGATGCACGCGGAAAACGGCATTGCCATCGACGTGCTCGTGGCCCAGGCTCTCGCGCGCGGCGAGGGCGACCCGCGCTTTCACGGCGCGACTCGCCCCGCACTCCTCGAAGGCGAAGCGACGCATCGCGCGATCCAACTGGCCCGGGTCGCTGGCGCCCCGCTCTACGTCGTGCACCTTTCTGCCGCGGAGGCCCTCGACGAGATAGTGGCGGCGCGTGATCGTGGACAGAACGTCTTCGCCGAGACCTGTCCGCAGTACCTCTTTCTCTCCGAGGCGGACCTCGCTCGTGAGGGATTCGAAGGGGCGAAGTTCGTCTGCTCGCCGCCGCTGCGCGCCGAACGTCACCACGCCGATCTCTGGCGTGGGCTTCGCACGGACGACCTCAGCGTGGTCTCGACCGACCACTGTCCTTTCTGCTTCAAGGAGCAAAAAGAGCTAGGGGTGGGGGACTTCTCCAAGATTCCAAACGGCATCCCCGGAGTCGAGCATCGTTTAGATCTCATCTTTCAAGGCGTGGACCAGGACCGGCTCTCGCTCGCTCGATGGGTGGAAGTGACGTCGACGACCCCGGCTCGACTGTTCGGCCTCTTCCCGAAGAAGGGTGTTATCGCCCCCGGCTCTGACGCCGACGTCGTGCTCTACGACCCGAAAGCGACGCAGATCTTCTCGGCGGCCACTCACCATATGAACGTTGACTACTCGGCCTACGAAGGCATGTCCATTCAGGGCCAAGTCGTAACCGTCTTGTCGCGCGGAGCGGTGGTGATTGAGAACCGCGAGTACGTCGGACGCCCCGGTTGGGGCCAGTACCTGTCGCGGGGCCTCAATGGGTATCTGCGATGACCACCGTCAACGCGAGGCCCTAGTCATGGACTTCGGTCTCGTCGCCCAAACGAACGCTCCGGCCCGCGACGTCGTGAAATTGGCCCAACGTGCGGAGGACGCGGGCTTCACGCACTTTTGGACGTTCGACTCAACCGTTCTGTGGCAAGAGCCCTTCGTCATCTACTCTCAGATTCTCGCCAACACGTCGCACATCACGGTCGGACCGATGGTGACCAATCCGGTCACCCGCGACTGGACAGTGACGGCGTCGCTCTTCGCCACGCTCAATGAAATGTTTGGGAACCGTACGATCTGCGGTATCGGTCGCGGCGACTCGGCGCTGCGCGTGACGGGAGGCTCGCCCGCGTCGCTCGAGACACTCAGTGCCTGCATCGGCGTCATCAAGGAGTTGGTGGAGGGGCGTGAGGTCACGCTGAACGATCGAAGCGTCACGTTCCCGTGGGTCGACGAGGGCGAGATTGACGTATGGATGGCCGCCTATGGGCCGAAGGCTCTCGCGGTGGCGGGATCGAAGGCCGACGGGTTGATCATGCAGTTGGCCGACCCCTTCATCGTCAACTGGGCCGTGGAGACGTCGCTGGCTGCGCGCGCCGACGCCGGGCGAGCAACTGACGACTACCGCGTGTGTGTGGCGGCCCCGGCCTACGTGGGTAGAGATCTCTCTGACCAACGCGACCAGGTGCGCTGGTTCGGCGGCATGGTGGGCAATCACGTCGCCGACATCGTCGAACGCTACGGCTCGGACTCATCGATGGTGCCTCCGGCTTTGACGGAGTACATCCGCGGGCGCAAAGGCTACGACTACAGCCATCACGGCAAAGCCGATAATCCCGACGTCGATTTCGTGCCCGACGAGATCATCGACCGATTTTGCGTTCTAGGGTCAGTCGAGCAACACCTCGATCGCTTGAACGAGCTCTCGGCACTAGGAGTCGATCAGTTTGCGCTGTATCTCATGCACGATGACCCCGAGGGGACGATCGACGCGTACCGCGACCACATCATTGGACGGGTCAGCTAAGTCGCGAGAGTGGTGTCGCGGCGGTAGTGAAGATAGATGGCGGCGGCCCGCGTGATCGCCTCCACCACGGCGAGGGCCATCAGCGCTGTCAGAACGTAGCTGGCCCAGCCACCTTGTAGGTGTGAGACGGAGTCTTCGACGAGACGTAGGGCCAGCAACAGTCCGAGAAGACCATATTCAATCGCGCTGCGGCGAAAGACCACGCTCTTGGCCGTGGCGACCGCGCGGACGTACATCACGCGCGCGCGAGCCAGACCAATGGGTATTCCAATCGCGCCGCCGACGAGGGCGATCGCGAAGTGGGCGTCGTTGCGCGTGATCTCACTCCAGAGCACCGAACCGATGAGGATGACGCTGATCACCGGGTCGAGCATGGTGATCGTCACTGGCCTCAGACGTTCGCCCTTGTTGAGGACGATGTCGCGGTTCTGGCGGATGCCGCGATTGCGCATGACGGTGATCACGACGAGGAGCACCAGGACGAGATACGCCCCGTCACCGGAACCGCTGGGGGAACTACTCATTGTGCAATAAGTCTGTCAGATTGAACGCGGAGTACTACCAACGCTTGTCGGGGTGGAGATCTTTCACGGCTTGCCAGTAGTCCGTCCAGCGATTCGAGCGCTTGTTGGCGCGTCGACGCTCTTGGACGGAGAGCTTCTTCGCGATCTTCTTCAGGTTCGGGTGATCGCGGCCGACGTCGCGAAACCACTGAGAGGCGATGACCAGGTCGTGTTGCTTACCGAGGTACTTTTGCATCGCGTCCACCCGGCGCGAAAACTCTTCAACTGGCGAGCCCAAGACGTCGGACAGCGCCTGCGCGGCGTAGAGCGTGCGCTTGGCAGCAATACGCGTTTCGTGCAAGTTCTTGTCGTTCGGGTTGCGCTTGGCCTGCTTCGCGACGCGTCGCAGTTCCTGCCAGGCCACGTGCATGGCGCGCTGGGCCATCGGGCTCAGGGTCTCTGACGACGCGTGGCGCGTCGGGAGTGACGTGCGAAACTCGCTCACCTCGCGCAGGGTGTCGTGATACTTCTCGGAGTTCAAGAGCTCGTCGGTCTTTTGTTGCAGATTACGGCGCGTCTTGGCGGCGAGGTCCATGATTTGGCGTCCCTGAGGCGACGCGACTTTATTGCCGAGGGCTTTGATGACGCCCGCTTCGAGAACCTCGGCGTCGCGTAAACGACCGAAGGGCTTGCCGACATCGCGCAGGCGCTCGATGAGCTCGTCGGCGCCTAGCGTCGGCTCGATGCTGGCCATGGTTGCCAAGCGATATTGCACGCGGCGAAACGACAAGCGAAGCTTGCGGGTTGATTCGGGGTCGTCGGGGACACCTTCACTGCGGTTGTTACGCACAATGAAATCGGCGAGCTTGATGTCGCTTTCGGCAACGTTGAGCAGTTCGCGCGTAAAGGCCTTGACGACGTCGTGGTCGTTCCCGTGCTTGTGCTTCTTCGACCCCTTCACGTCACCCTTTCGTCTCATCAGCGCGTCGACCTCGTAGCGTAGGCAACTCATCGAAGCTCCAAGAGAGCGTGGGAGGTGTCACGTGGGCTACGGCGCTGGTCACCACCGTAGGGCCAATCGGCGCGAACGACCTGAGACCAGAGATTGACGGCTTCTTCGGGCGCCCCGACTCGAGTCCGTTCGGTTATCCGCTGGCTCGCCACGGTGACGTCGGGGTCGATATCAAAGCAGGACCCGCCGATGTGGCCCTCGCTCGCTCGCAGCACACCTTGGTGCACTCCGTTCAACGCAGTGAATGCAAGATCGGTGAGGAACGGATGTTGTCTCACCTTTTAACCGTATCTTGGGCGCATTCTCAATTACGCCATGGTGTGTGTCGAGTTCGTGACGCCGGTACAGTGGATCACTCGGAAACGTTCACCGTTGAGCGTTGACCCACCTTGGAGCGTTATGCGTCGTCTCACCCTTGTTCTCCCCGCCGTCATCGTCGCGCTCGGAACCTGGTCGGCGGGCGCCTCGGGCGCCAGCACGAAGACGCCAGCCGAGATTCTCCGACTGAGCGTGTCGTCAATGCATAGCGAGGGAAGCTTTCACTACAACTCCACGTCGTCTATCGCCGGAGTGGTAGCCCTCACCCTTTCCACCGACAGCGCCCTTAAATATGGAGACCAGGTTCAGACCCTCGACGGAGGCACCGAAACAACACGGCTGATCGGCAAGAAGCTCTACATGTTCGCGAACGCCCGGGCCTACCAAGAAGATTTCGGGGTGAAGAAGCCAACGCTGGCCAACGAGTGGGTCCAGGTGCCGTCGACGAACAAGAACTACGGCAATATTGCCGACGCCATTTTGGTGCCGTCGGTGATGCAGCAACTCGTCGACGTGGGAAGTCTGAAAGAGACCGGCGAAGTCACCGTCGATGGTAAGACCGCCCTGGCGCTGCGCGGGGACGCGGGTGCCAGCGGAACCGAGACGGTCTACGTCTCAATATCGGCGCCGTATCTGCCCATCGCCGTCGTGGCGGACGCGACTGAAGACGGGCGAAAGATCACGAATGACCTCGTCTTTTCGAAGTGGGGAGAGAAGTTCACGGTGAAGAAGCCATCGAAATTCGTGGTCGCTACGAAAAAGACGTTCCCGTAGCCGACAAGGGCCAGATATATGATTCGCCCGTGAGCCAGGACTACGACGACGGCATCATCGCGTGCGACACCGACGGACTCGTTATCCGGGGGTACTACTTTCCCTGGGGCTCAAAGCACATTCGTTACGGCGAGATCAAAGGGCTCGATCGCGTCACGATGAGCACCCTGAAGGGTCAGTGGCGGATCTGGGGGACCGGGAACTTTCATTACTGGGCCAACCTCGACACCAAGCGATCGAAGAAAAAGGTTGCCTTCATCGTCGACAGCGGCAAGTCGGTGAAGCCCTTCATTACACCCGACGATCCTGACGCGGTGGAAGCGATCATTCGCGATCGCGCGGGGCTCGGTCCGAGTACCGGGGACACCAATCCCGCACCGTTTATCTAATCGCTGTCGATAGCTGACGAGTAGTTCGAAACAGCAGGACAGCGAAGCTAGCGCCCGTCACGATTTCGGTGACGAACAAGAGATGAATCAGCCCCACGATCGTGAGCGCCGCTACGATAACCCCGGCCAGTTGCACCAGGACGAGCCCAAGGTCGCCTCGTCGCTCGCGGTACATCCACAGCGACGCGACAACTTCAAAGACCGTCAACGCAATTCCCACGCCCACGTGCACGTCTCGCTGCGGTTTATCCAGTGTGTATCCGATTGTGCTCGCGAGCGTGAGGACGAGAAGGACTGCGTAGCCAAGTAGAAATGCGCGGAGTTGCGTTGGCAAGTTCGTGGAGTCGCGCGCGTGCGAGGCGGCGAGGTAGGCGCCACCGGCGGCCAGAGCAAGAGCGAGATAGTACGGGACGGCGGTCTTCACGTGGACGCCGTAATCGCTCACTCCACCCTCGTTCGCCTTCAGGACGAAACCCGGGTGAATCGCAACGCAGAGCGCCACGCCAAAAGCGAATCCCCACTGGCCCACTCCGACGAAAGTCGCAGCGCGCCACGAATGGTCATATCGCGAGACTTGACTTCGTGTCACCTCCGGGTGCATAGTCGTCACGCTAACCACGGCGTGACGAAAGGCGCAGTATGCGACCAGTCATCGTTCAAGAGTTTCTCTCCCTTGATGGTGTCATGCAGGCTCCCGGCGACGCCAGCGAGTTTCCCGGTGGCGGTTGGCAGCGCCAATTCATTGGCGACGATCACGTACGGCTGATTGTCGAGCAACTGCAAGAGGCTGACGCGCTACTGCTGGGCCGGAGAACCTACGAAGGCTTCGCTGCGGTGTGGCCGAGCCAACACGACGGCGCCGGCTTGGCTCAGCGCATGAACGAGATGCCAAAGTTCGTCGCGTCGACCACGCTCTCACAAGTGACTTGGAACGCGACGTTGCTGCGCGGTGACGTCGCGCATGAGGTAAGGACGCTCAAGGGGCTTCCCGGTCAGGGATTGGTCGTTGTCGGTAGTCGTACCCTGGCGCAATATCTCCATCAGAACGACCTCGTCGATGAGTACCGACTGTGGCTGCACCCGATCATTGTCGGCGCGGGCGAGCGACTTTTCGACGAAGGACTAAACCCCGCGCTGTGGAATCTCTTCGACGTCACCTCGACGGGCGAGGGTGTGGTCGTTGCTACCTATCGCCGCGCCCCTCGCCGCTAGAGTGCCCGCGTAACGCAAAGTAGTCAGGCCGAGACAGTAACTTCGTCGGACAAAGGAGAGAGATGGAGATCGATTCGAACACCATCACGGTCATCGGGGCAAGTTGGTGTCCGGACTGTCGACGCGCCAAGACATTTCTCGCAGAACAGCGCATTGCCTATGACTGGGTGGACCTCGAGCAGCACCCGGAAGCGACCGAGATCGTCGAACGCTACAACGGCGGAAGTCGGTCCATTCCCACCATTATTTTTCCCGATGGCTCGCACCTCACCGAGCCGGGTAACGACGAGTTAGCGGAGAAACTCGGACTCAGTCGTTCGGCCGAGTGCTCCATGTATGACGTCATCGTGATCGGCGGGGGACCGACGGGGTTGACGGCCGCCATCTACGCCGCGCGAGAAAACCAGAGCGTTTTGATCATCGAGAAGTCCGCTCCCGGCGGTCAGGCCGGGGTCACGGAGCGCCTCGACAACTACCCAGGATTTCCCGACGGCGTGGCCGGTCACGAACTGGCGGACCGAATGCGCCGCCAGGCCGAGCGCTACGGCGTCGAGATTCTCCAAGCGGTGGCGGTGACGGGAATTGAAGCTGACGGCGAAGGTGTCTCGGTGACGACCGCGACCCATGAGACGTACCGGGCGCTCGCGGCGCTCGTCGCGACGGGTTCGGTCTATCGGCGCACCGACGCCGAAGGCGAAGCGGATCTGATCGGACAGGGCATTCATTTCTGCGCCACGTGCGACGGACCGTTCTATCGCGGGGCAAAAGAAGTTGTCGTCATCGGGGGAGGCAACAGCGGTCTCGAAGAAGGTCTCTTTCTCACGCAGTTCGCCGATCACGTGACGGTCGTCGAATATAGCGAGACACTCGCGGGTAGCAAGCTCCTCCAAGACAAAGTGATGGAGCATCCGAAGATGACGATCGTGGTGAACACGAAAGTTGTTGGTTTTCACGCAGACAGTGTCGGCAAGTTAGAGTACGTCGAGTTAGAAGATCGCGCGACCGGCAAGAAGCGCGATCACGAAGCGACCGGCGTCTTCGTCTTCATTGGGCTCGATCCCAATACTGAGTTCTTGCACGGCGCCGTAAAACTCGACGAGCGCGGCTTCGTTCTGAGTGACGAGCAGTTTCGCACCAACCTGCCCGGCGTCTTCGTAGCTGGCGACGTGCGCCACGGTTCAACGAAACAACTGGCCTCGGCCGTGGGCGAAGGGGCTGCTGCGGCCATTCAGATTCGCTACCACCTCGACAAACTGGCCACCGCCGAGCACGTGTCGGCCTAGCCGCGCGTCGTCACGCTTTGCCCGACACGAAACTCTTCGCGGCCGGCGGCGCTCAGGTGCCACACGCTCGAGCGTCCTTGCACCGTCCACTCCTTCGGACCGCCCACGAGAGCAGTCTGTTCATCGATTCCGTAAACAGAGATCGCGCCTTCATCCGGTAAGACGAAGCGCGTCACGAGGTCGGGCACGCGCGCCGCAAACGCGTCGAAGTGCGGAACGATTCCCATGTGCTCGAGCAGGCCGAGTCCCGGCGATGAACCTTTGCGGGGATGGCGCAGCGAGGGGATCCATGAACCGAGCGCCATTGCCCCGGCACTACAACCGGCGAGGGCGGCTCCAGCTCGCCACGTCTTTTCAATTGCTTCCCAGACGAGCGTGCCGCGCAAGGCGTCGGCCAGGTAATTGGGATCGCCACCCGAGAGGTAGATCAGCCCAGCGCCATCGATCATCTCGGCCAGTGCCGGGGTGTTGGCGTCGTCGCGAGTGTTGACGGGCACGATCACTGGTTCGACTCCCAGGCGCTTCGCTTGGGCGATACCGAGGTCGTGCCAATGTTCGACGACTGACGGACCGTCTTGAACTGCGGCGGTTGCGAGTTGCACGTACTTCGGTGCGCGTCCAGCAATGAGCGCGCCTTCGACGCCGGCCATCTCGACGAGATATTCGCCCGAGCCGACGAGGGCGAGGGGACCGGGACCCGATTCGTCGCTCACTGACCCTCCCTACAAAAGAAAACGCGCCCGCTGGGCGACGTCACGTGGTTTCAATCTATAGGCCGCGACGAGGGAGTTGGCACGGGCCTCGCTAGGTTGTACCAACGATGCAACGGACGCGTGGTTCAAAGATCTTGAGAGATTCCTCGTGGCACTCAGTGAGAGTTCGTAGGCGGTGAAGACGGCGAATCGTGTTGCGCGCTACGGATGGTTGAGCTTCGACGCACTCGTCGTTGTGGCGTTCGTCGTGATCGGGCGCTCATCGCATCATCACGCTATGACCTGGAGTGGTTTTGCCTCAACGACGTGGCCCTTCGCGGCGGGACTGCTCATTGGCTGGGCGTGGGTTCTCGCGCGAGGAAAGGCGGGATCGACACCGGCGAGTGGCGTGGTTGTCTGGCTGTGCACGGTAGTCGTGGGAATGGTGCTGCGCGTGGAGTTCGGCCAAGGAACGGCCGTTGCGTTCATCGCAGTCGCGCTCGGATTCCTCGGCGTGCTCATGCTCGGCGCGCGTGTTCTCGCAAAGTCACTTCGCGCGCGCTCCTCGCGCCCGATCTAGAAGAAGACGGAGCAGAGGTCGTAGATCTCTCGAGGTACCTGGCGCTGTCCCACGGCGACCGTGGAGAGTTCGGCGAGCACGACAGTGCCGTCGCGCACGACGGGAATCATTCCGTACTTGCCCGCGATGACCGCCTCGTAGGCCGCGGCGGCGACGCGGGTGGCGTTGATTCGGTCGTAGGCCGTCGGACTGCCGCCGCGCTGCAAGTGACCGAGGACGGTCGTGCGCACTTCGAAACCGTGCTCTTCGATCTTCGTCGCAACGAAGTGGCCCACCCCGCGCGTCGCGTGGCGCACGCCGCTCACGCTGTCACTCTTCATCGCGCTCGTGTCGCTCCCTCCGAGGAGGCCCAGGTCAATGCCTTCGGCGACCACAACGATGGAAAAGACGAGTCCGGCACGTCGACGTCGATCGAGGTGTTCGAGGATCTCGTCCATGGTGATGGGGAACTCGGGGATCACGATCATGTCGGCGCCGCCGGCGAGCCCGCCGAGCGCCGCGACCCACCCGGTGGCGCGGCCCATCGTCTCGACGACAATGACGCGGTGGTGCGATACGGCGGTGGTGTTGAGTCGGTCGAGCGATTCGGCCACGATGCTGATCGCAGTGTCGAAGCCAATGCAGTAGTCGGTGCCGGGCAGATCATTGTCGAGGGTTTTGGGCACGCCAATCACGGGCGAATTGCGCTCCGCGAGCCAGTTAGAGATTCGCTGCGTTCCGTCGCCTCCAATGGCGATTAACGCGTCGAGATGCTCCTCGATAGCCCCGAGCACGCAGTCGCGTCCGCCCGGTGGGTCGTCCAGGCTGTAGCGCGCGGTACCGAGCAAGGTGCCCCCCTGACCAATGATGCCGCGCAAGTCTTTCGCGGTGAGCGCTTCACCCTCGAAGTCGCCCACCAGTCCGGCCCAGCCGTTCGCGATACCGATGACTTCGTGGCCGTCGCGCATGGCCATACCGCCGATGGCTCGAATGGCCGCGTTCAGCCCCGGTGCGTCACCGCCCGCAGTCAAAACACCGATGCGCATGAAACTCCCTCACCAGACCCGCGGTCATTCTACGACGTGGTCTCTCGCGGTCTGGGGAAGCTCTGAGGAACCTCTAAGGGAGTGACTCCTCGCGGACCACTTCGGCGCGGCTGAACAGCAAGGTTGCGACAAAGCTCACCGCGAGCGCGACGAGGACACCTAAGTTGGCGTAGGCCCACGCGCCGGTCTTTCCACCGAGCCCGACGATTGACAGCAAGTAGCCCTGCCAGGTGAGCCACGACGCCGCGGAATTCGTGACGAGCCCCCATCCGAGGATGCTCGACACCACAGTGATGAGAATCGGAACGGTCCGTACGTCGCCGTAGCGACCGTGAATGCTGAAGAGGTCGGACTCGACATAGTCCTTTCGTCGCACGATCAGGTCGGCGAGAAACACACCGCACCAGGCGGCGATCAGCACACCAACCGTCGTGAGGAAGCCTTCAAACTGCGGGAGAAAGTTCTTCGCGACGAAGACGATGTAAATAGTCCCGATCAACATGATTACGCCGTCGATGCCTGCGGCCGCGTAGCGAGGTATACGCAGTCCCGCCGACAGGAGGGCGAGACCCGACGAGTAGATGTCCAGCACGGCCCCGCCGACCAGTCCGAGAAGCGCCACGATGACGAAGGGCACAAGAAACCAGGTAGGCAAGAGATTGGCCAGCGCGCCGACCGGGTCGGCACCGACCGCGGTGCGCAGTGACGCCGACGAACCCGCGAGTAACAGTCCGAAGAAGAGCAGCACGAGTGGCGCGACGGAACCGCCGAGGGTTGTCCACCAGACGACACCGCGGTTGGAGGCACTGCGCGGGAGGTAGCGCGAGTAGTCCGCCGCGACGTTCACCCAGCCGAGCCCGAAGCCGGTCATCACGAGCACCAGTGCGCCGATCGTCGACTGGAACGAACCGGAATGGATGTGATTGACGATGTGCCAGTCGACGTGCTTGGCCGTGAGTGCGATGAAGACGATCGTGAGGACGCCCGTCACTACCGTGATCACGGCCTGCATGCGCATAATGAGGGTGAAGCCCATCACGCCGCCGGCGATAATCAACGCCGCGACCACCAACATGGCGACGACCTTTACCGCGGCGCCCCCGCTCCAGCCCAGGCGGGTGAAGACGGTCGAGGTGGCGAGTACCGCAATCACGGTGAGGGCGGTCTCCCATCCCACGCAGAGGAGCCACGAGATTCCCGACGGCAAACCGTTGCCGCGAACACCGTAGGCGGCTCGCGACAGAACCATGGTGGGAGCGGAGCCACGTTTTCCGGCCGTGGCGATAATGCCGCACAGCCAGAAGCTAAAGACCACGCCAATCGCTCCAACGATGACCGCCTGGACGAACGAGATGCCAAACCCGAGGACGTACGAGCCGTAGCTGAGCCCGAGCACCGAGACGTTGGCGCCGAACCACGGCCAAAAGAGTTCGCGGGGCCGACCTTTTCGTTCGTCTTCGGCGATGACGTTGATGCCGTTCGCCTCAATGCGCAGTGCGCTCGAGTCGTTGGTGCCGGCGACCTGCGCCACGTGTTCGCTCACCGTGCCTCCTCGCGACTTCCGGTGCGCCGCCTGGTCACGATTGTACGCAGCGCATTGTTGGATCAGTTCACAGAGTCGACGCAATCTGCGAAGGTCGTATCTGAATGCGTGGGGGGCGAATTGAATCCACTCGTAGGCCCGATACCATCACATGCATGTCGAAGGCGCGAGTATCTCAACGCTGCGGTGTTTAGTCGTCCGGATTCAAAAGACGAACACGGTTTGCAAGCGCTCGGTCGGCGACTGGAGTGGCTTACTCTCGCCTGGAACATTGCCGGTGTTGCCATACTTGCCTACGCCTCAATCACGGCTCGATCGGTCGCCCTGGCGGGCTTTGGTCTGGACAGTGTCATCGAGATTGGCGCGTCCGTAGTCGTGCTCTGGGAACTGGCTGACGTCGCGCAGACTCGCCAACACAAGGCGACGCGACTTATCGGGACCGCTTTCGTAGCGCTCTCCGTCTATCTCGCGCTACAGAGCACGTTCGTCCTTGTCGTTGGTTTTCGGCCGCATCACAGTCCCCTCGGAATAGCTTGGACAGCAGTTACCGCCCTGACCATGTTTGTTCTTGCTGCGGGCAAGGCAAAGGTCGGTGCGGCGCTCAACAATTCAGTTCTCAAAGCTGAGGGACGCGTGACGTTTGTCGACGGGGTCTTGGCCGCGTCGGTACTCGCGGGACTCTTGTTGAATTCATTTCTGGGCTGGTGGTGGGCCGACCCCGTGGCGGGTTACGTGCTCCTCTTTTACGCAGTACGAGAGGCTCGAGCATCGCTTCGAAATTGACCCTGCGCCCGGCGGTCAATCTAAGGTTTGGCATGCGCGACGTGCCACGGCTCTTTTGCTTGGACACCGTGTTGATAGACGTGGTGCTCACGATTTCTTCGTTGCCCGAGCGCGCGGGCGACGTGCGCGCGAGCTCTCAACTCATCACGACGGGTGGCGGATTCAACGCCATGAGCGCCGCTACGCGCAATGGCCTCGAAGTGATCTACGCGGGACGCCTCGGGAAGGGACCGTTTGCGTCTCTTGCCATCGGTGCTCTTTCGAGCGAGCGTATTGCGACGCCGTTGGATAGCAATGACGGTCTCGACTGCGGAGTCTGCGTGGTTCTCGTGGAGCCGGATGCGGAGCGCACCTTCGTCACTGCGCCGGGCGCGGAGAGCACGCTGCGTGAGACGGATCTCGCGACGCTTGACGTCAACGCCCGCGACGTCGTGCTGATATCGGGGTACAACGTGATGTATCTCGACATGGCGAGCGCGGTGCTTGACTGGCTCGACGGACTTGATCAGGACGTCACCGTGGCCTTCGATCCCGCGACCCGCGTCGAAGACATTCCGGTGGAGAACTTGCGACGGGTCCTCGGGCGCGCGTCGTGGCTGCTCTGCAATCGCAGTGAGTCACTACAGCTGAGCGGAGAGGATGACGCTCTCGCCGCTGCTGGTCATCTCGCGACGTCATACTCGCTCAACGTCCTGGTGCGTCGCGGTTCCGAGGGCTGCGTCGTTGCCAGGAGTGGCGAAGAGCCCATCGTGGTGTCGGGATTTCGTACGACGGTTCTTGACACCACCGGAGCGGGCGACGTTCACAACGGCGTGTTTCTCAGCGAGATCGCTCTTGGACGTGACCCGATTGACGCAGCGCGACGCGCGAACGCCGCGGCGGCGATGTCCGTCGCGCAGCTCGGCCCGGCCACGAGCCCCAACCGAGCGACGCTTGACGCCTTCATCGACTCCGCGGGCGACGACGCAACGACTCTTTAGAAGTAGTCCCTGCCGAGTTCGTCACTCCAGGGCGCGACTCGTAGTTCGCTGCGCGGTCCGCTCCAGGAATAGACCGGCTTGATGTCGAGCACTTGCGTGTCGTTGATGGCGTCCAGACCACGCACCACGAGTGAGCGCTTATCGACCCGTTCGAGGGCAACGATAGAGAGCATGAGGCGATTCGGTCGGTCCTTGTTGCGCTGGGCGAAGATGCCTACGTCGGGCCAGTCCTCGTTTCCTCGCGGTCGACGGTGCCAGGGCGCCGGTGGTACATCCTGGGCCAGGCCCGCGAAATAGACGATTTCCACGTGCGAGAACTCTTCCAGGCCTCGTAAAGAGGAGGTGGGCACGTCGTCCACGAGCTCGATCGTCGACTCGAAGTCGTCCCAATCGTCATCGACGACGTCGCGCCGCTCGTTGCGCACCAATGCGATTGTTCGCAGCACAGGTTCCATTGACCCAATGTAGTGAGACGTGCCTGATGAGCCGGCTGTCGACAGAGATCAGCGGCGGTATCGTTGGGCGTTCAAAGAGAGAAGAGATGGCAGAACTCACCTTTACCTACGGGACGATGGCTTCAGGCAAGTCGACGCTCGCCCTACAACTCTGCTGGCAGTTGCGAGAAGGTCGCAGCGATGTGGCGCTATGGACCTTCGGCGATCGCAGCGCCGAGGGGATGGTGACGAGCCGTATCGGCATCGAAGCCGCGGCCGAGGCGGTCGCGCCCGGTGAGCCTCTCGAGAGCCACGTGGACACGCTGTTGAGCCGCGCCATCAGCATCCTCGTGATCGACGAAGCGCAGTTCGCGACCGTTAGCCAGGTCGACGAGCTCGCACGTATCGTCGACGATCACGGGATCGACGTGCACGCCTTTGGCCTCTGCGCCGATTTCTTGCTGAACGTCTTTCCGGCGTCGGCGCGACTTTTCGCCATCGCGGACTGGGCGCATGAACTTCCACTCACCTCGTCGTGTTGGTGCGGGCAAAAGGGTCGCTGCAACGCCCGGGTCGTGAACGGGGCGGTGGCCCGCGAAGGCTCGCAGTTCGTTACTGGCGACGTGAGCGAGGGCGCCGTCCATTACCAGGTGTTATGTCGAGCGCACTACCGACTCGGCCAGCTCAGCGCGCGCGCCTCATAACGATCACCGGCTTTGAGCCCGGTACAGGGCAGGATGGATCTCATGTCGCCCGAGTTCGAACCGGTGAATAGCACTTCAAACTGTGAAAGCCGCTGGGCCGTCTTCTCGGAATGCCCACACTGCGGCGCCGGACTCAGCCCCGAGCACGCTCATTTTCGCTGTCGCGCCTGTGGATGGCGCGATAGTTGTTGCGATTAATAGCAAACTCCATCAAATTCTTTTTCATTTCACTTATCGACTGACTCCATTTCACGTCCCGTTTACCTTGCATTCCTAGGTTGCAGGAGGCTAAACGTTCGATCCTCGAATTGTCGAGTCAGTACACATCTTTCTTTAGGAGGAAAGTTCAGCATGAAGAAATCACTCAGACTGATTACGGCGATTTCATTTGCCGCGACTGGTCTCATTACCGTGGCGATACTGCCGGCAAGTGGCGCCGCCAAGGCCCACAAGGTCGTTTGCTACCGCCTGGTCAACAACAAGGTCAAGTCGGCCAAGTTCAACACCAAATGCCCGAAGCCGTGGACGAAATCCAAGCCCAAGCCAAAGCCCACGGTCTCGTCGAGTTTGATGGGTTCGAACAAGTCAGGCGACACCGACCTCAACGTCCCCAGCTCAGTTTCTCTCGCCATAAACGGTTCGTCCTTTGATGCTCCGTTGGTCGGTGTGACGACTTCGGGCTCGTCCGCGTACAGCGCAGGCGGCAAAGTTTCCTTCAGCGCTTACCCGGCAGCCGGTTCCGGAGCAGGGCGAACCGGGATTACTAATGGCTCGCTCCAGATTGGCTTTTCGGACGTTCCCATGACGGCGGGCGCGGGCACACTGCCCAGTGGCGTCACCGAGTCAAACTACGTCCAAGTGCCGTACCTCTTGGGTGGAGCGGTGATTGGCTACAACCTTGGCGCTGGCTTTAATAACAACGTCAAACTGACCGCCGCTGAAGTCGCCGACATCTACAACGGAACGATCACCCAGTGGTCGGACTCGCAGATTGTCGCCACGAACGGTGGCGCAAGCTCTTCGGTCGGCAAGGCGCTGACGGAGTTGGGAACTGAGAACGAGCCAAAAGACACGATCAAAGTGTTTTATCGTGCCGCCAGTTCCGGCACCACCGAAGCGTTCACGTACTGGCTCTACCAGGCCGGAAGCTCAGGTATCGCACCTAGCGGTGGCGCCGTGATGGAGGGTGCCGGCGGAGCGTGGAAGGCTTCGAACATTGACGGTGTCGCTAACAACGCGGCCATGGCTCAAGGAATCGATAGCACTCTGGGCGCCATTGGCTATGTGGAGTACAGCTACATCTTGATTCCGGGCAACGCCGCCATTGAAGTGGCGCCGTTGCAGGACAAGAACGGTCAGTGGCTCTCGCCTTCGCTGACAAACATTGGCAATGCCGCCGTTGCGGCTGGCAGCTCTGTGACTCCGGACAACTTTGCGATCACCGACGAGCCTGGCAGCAACGTCTGGCCCTTCGCGACGTACAGCTGGGCCATCGTCCCCAAGACCGAAACGAGCGACGCGACCTGTGAGGCCGCAACGAAGTACCTCGACTGGGAGACGCACTACGGGCAGGACGCGGACGCGAAGGCCGAGGGATATGTCCCGCTGCCGACCGGGATCCGCGCGTACGCCCGAGCGCAATTGGAAACGGTCACCTCCGGCGGCACGACGTGCGTCACCGAGAAGTCATAAGTAACTAGCAGTTCACAAGAGCAAGGGAGCGATTAATACCAGATGTCTCAAGGACCAGTCGTTGGACTGCTCGAGTACGAAGAAATGGCGGCGGGCCCCGTGTCCGCCGCCACTTCGCGTACCTGGTACCACAACCTTCTCCTAGTCGCGGCCCTGGTGTTCGCAGCGGTCAGCATTGGATTCGTTGGCACGATTTTTTGGAGTTCGCTCCCTGACTGGATTCACCACGGCGGTACATTGCTGACCGGAAAAGGTTGGACCTCGCCGAACGGTCCTTTCGGCGGACTGGCGATGATCGTCGGAACACTTGAGACCTCGCTCATCGCTCTCGTCATTGCGGTGCTCATCGGACTTGGTACGGCGATCTCCATCGTCTTTCTCATTCCCCGACGCTTCCGCACCGTCGTTGCGACGTTGGTTGAGCTGCTAGCCGCGATTCCGAGCGTCGTCTACGGACTGTGGGGCCTTCTGATTTTGGCCCCGTGGATGCAGGTCACGGTGAATCCGTGGCTAAATAGTTGGCCCTTCTCGAGAGAGATATTTGGGAACCCCGGCCAAGAGTTCGGGACGTCGCTCCTCCTTGCCGCGATTGTCCTCGGCATCATGATTCTCCCGACATTTGTCGCTATCAGCCGTGAAGTCATTGCTGTGGTTCCCCAAGACTTAATGGAGGCGAGCCTCTCACTCGGCGCGACGCGCTGGCAGATGATTCGCCAAGTGGTGTTGCCTACCGCAAAGATCGGCCTTTTCGGTGCCACGTTTCTCGCGCTCGCCCGCGCCACCGGCGAGACGGTTGCGGTTGCCCTCGTAGCCGGCAGTGTGGCCAACGTGCAGTTTCACCTGCTCTATCCGGGTACGTCAATCGCGGCGTGGATCGCCACCGAGTTTGGCGAGTCTCAAGGCAACGAAGTTGCTGCTCTGATGGCTCTCGGCGTGTTGTTGATGCTCTTGAATGTATGCCTCGCCTTGATTAGTCGCGCGCTCGTCAATCGTCAGCGAAGGGTTCTGGCCCGAGTATGAGCGACGTAGCCGAACTCGTCGAGCCGACGGACAACAGCCACACGATGCGCGACGAGATTCGCCGCACGTCCGAGCAGGCTCGTGCTCGACGTGTCGTGACATCGCGAATCATGATGGCGCTGTGCTACGCGGCGCTTACCGCAGCGGCCGTACCGCTCGTAGCTTTGATCTATCAGTTAGTGAAGCAGGGTGTACCAGAGATAAGCGCGGACTTCTTTACTCACTTGCCCGAGACACCGACGCTGATCGCGCCAAATGCCACGGGCGGAATATCGAACGCGATCATCGGAACTCTCGCACTCACGCTCTACGCGTCGATCCTGGCGATCCCCGTCGGTGTGCTGGTGGGAGTTTACCTTGCCGAGACCGAATCAAAGTTGGCGACGTCACTTCGCGTGGTCTCACAGACCATGGCAGGAGCGCCATCGATTTTGATGGGCCTGTTCGCGTTCTCTTTCATCGTTCACGATCTCAACGTCGGATTCTCGTCGATTGCTGGCTCATTCGCGCTCGCTGTCTTGATGCTCCCGGTGATCATCATCTCGACTGAGATAGCCGTTCGCAACGTTCCGCACACGTTGCGCGAGGCGGGACTCGCCCTTGGAGCAAAGAGCCACAAAGTCTCCATGCGAATCGTGTTACCTTCGTCGCTCTCGGGAATCGTGACGGGCGTTATTCTCGCGATCTCACGGGCGGTCGGTGAAACGGCGCCGGTGCTGCTCGTCATCGGCGGCGGGTTCACCAATTCTTGGAAGCCCTTCGACCCGGTGTCCGCTATGCCGCTTGCCATATTCGAGAACGCCAAGTCCGAATGGCCCAGCCAGCGCGCTCAGGTCTGGGGAATTGCATTAGTCCTGGTCGCATTCGTTTTCGTATTGAGCCTTACCGCCCGTATTTGGGCTTCGAGAAAGCAGCAGGTTAGAAACTAACTATGGAGCAAGAGATAAAGATCATGACAGAGATCACATCCGAGACGACGACCGCGCCCGTACCAGCGGAGCGCGGTCCCATCGCAATGCAGCTCCACAACGTCGCCGTGTCGTTTCACGGTCGCGTCGCAGTACGTGACTGCACGTTCGATGTCGCAAAGAATCGTGTGACGAGTCTCATTGGACCGTCGGGTTCGGGTAAGACGACGCTGCTGCGCGCGCTGAACCGTCTGCACGACTTAACGCCGGGCGCGAAAGTCAGCGGACAGATTGCCCTCGAAGGCGTGGACATCTATCGCGGCAACATCACCGTTACCGAGTTGCGCACACGAGTCGGCATGGTCTTTCAGCGCCCCAATCCGTTTCCCACGATGTCGATCTACGACAACGTGGTTTCCGGGCTTCGCTTCAACGGCATAAAGAAGAAGTCACTTCTTGATGAATCGGCCGAAGCCTCCTTACGTTCGGCCGCGCTATGGGATTCGGTCTCGAGCAGACTGAAGGTCGCTGCGTCGAACCTCTCGGGTGGCGAGCAGCAGAGGCTTTGCATCGCGCGAGCGCTGGCTCTCGACCCCGAGGTGTTGTTGATGGACGAACCAACGTCGGCACTTGACCCCATCGCTACGCTGCACATCGAAGAGCTTATGAAGACGTTGAAGAGCCGCGTGACCGTCGTGATTGTGACGCACAACATGCAACAGGCCGCTCGTATCTCCGACGACTGCGCGTTCCTGCTCATGGGCGAGGACCGCGCCGGTGAGCTCATCGAATTCGACACCACGGAGAAGATCTTCAACAACCCGGTCGACCCGCGCACGCTCGACTACACCCTCGGCCGATTTGGCTGATCACGCCGGTGGCGTGACAAACTGACCGGAACTTGAATCTGGGAGGTAGCGGTGGAAGAACTGTGGCGAGAGTCGGCGCTGTCGCTCGCTCAACTCATTCGATCCGGCGAGGTCTCGTCGCGCGAAGTCGCCGAGTCGCACCTCGCGCGCATTGACGAGGTCAACGCAACGGTGAACGCCGTTGTTGAGGTCCGTCCAGACGACGTTCTCGCCGACGCCGACCGGGCCGACGCCACGTTGCGCTCCAGCGACGCTCTGGGCACCCTGCACGGCGTTCCCTTCACCGTAAAGACCAACATCGACGTCGAGGGCTACGCCACGACACGGGGCTCACGGGCGTTGGTTGACCTCATCGCCAAGGTCGACGCGCCGGTCGTCGAGAAGATGCGTCGCGCCGGCGCCGTCGTGCTCGCGCGCACCAACATGCCCGACCTGGGCCTGCGTCTCAACACCGAATCTGCGCTGTATGGCGCAACGCACAATCCGTGGCATCACGGCTATACGGCCGGCGGCTCGTCGGGCGGCGCCGCGGCGGCTCTCGCGACGGGGATGGGACCCCTGGCCCTCGGCAACGACATCGGCGGGTCGCTTCGCAATCCCGCCTTCTGTTGCGGCGTCGCGTCGATCAAGCCCTCGCGCGGCCGCGTCGCCGCTCAGGACACCAGCGCGATCTACGAGGCGACTCTGAGCGAACAGATCATGCTCGTCGAGGGCGTCTTGGCGCGCCACGTCGGCGACGTTCGGCGGGGCCTCGAGGTCGTGATGGGCTCGCACCGCGCCGATCCCCAATCGGTCGACGTCCCGTTGCACGGGCCACCCGCATCGAAGCGCGTCGCCCTCGTGCCTGAACCTTTCGGGGGAGAGACCGACGCTCGGATTGCCGACGGCGTACGTCGGGCCGGGCAAGCGTTGGCGGACGCCGGCTACGAAGTGGAAGAGGTCGAACCGCCGCTTCTCTTCGATGCCTACTTCGCATGGGCCGAGCTCATGTCGACGACACTCGCCGTGACGATGTCGAACGATTTCGGGCTCATTGGCGAGGGTGGAATGCGATTCCTCGAGCTGACCGATGCGGGATTCCCCGCGGCGACCCCCGAGTCGAGCACCTTGATGCACCAAAATCGTTTCCGCGTGGCTCGAGCGTGGCGAGAGTTCTTTACGCGGTACCCACTCATCGTGGGCCCCACCTGGACGCAGCCACCTTTTCCGTTGGGCTTTGACATTATCGACGCGGAATCCGCCCTCAAAGTCGTGGAGATGGTCCGCTTCGTTCTTCCCGCGAACTTGCTGGGACTGCCGGCGGCGTGCGTGCCCGTCGGGTTCGCGGGCGAGACGCCAACCGGCGTGCAGATCATTGGTGATCTCTTTCGAGACGACTTGTGCTTGAACGCCGCGGAGGCGATCGAGCAGAGCCTCGGCGTTCTCACCCCGATCGATCCTCGATAGATGAAAGTCGTTATTCGCCCCATTGAAAAGGACGATGTTCTCGCGGCGTCGCTCGTGGTCCAAGGCGGTTCACTGACGCCCGAGGTAGAAGACGAAAGCGACGTAGAAAAATACTGGAGCGCGATCGAAGAGACGCGTCGTCGTCGCGGCGACGTGCTCGTCGCTGTCGTTGACGACGAAGTCGTGGGGATCTGTCAACTCATTGTATTTCCGCATTTTCAACACACCGGTGGTTGGTGCGCGGAACTCGAGAGTGTGCACGTGCGAAGCGACCTGCGCAGCCACGGAATCGGCGCGAAACTTCTCGCCGCCGCCGAAGAGTTGGCCCGGCGCGAAGGCTGTTATCGAGTGCAGTTAACGAGTCGCAAGGTGCGCGAAGACGCCCACCGTTTCTACGAAGCGCAGGGCTTCGTCGCGACGAGTCAGGGCTTTAAGAAATTGCTGTAAGCGACGGGCACTTCGCGAAGTTCACCGTCGTCCACGTCATAGACGAATCCCCTGATCTCGGCGTCGCTCAGGAACGGACTTTCGCGCAGAGTCCGTACCGTTAGGCGCACGTCTTCTTCGACGTCGGAGTAGGCGCCGAGACGAAAAGGCGGCTTCACGCGCAGTTCATTCGTGATCTCGTCTTGCAGAGTCGCCTCGTCAAACGACTCGAGACCACATCGCGTGTGATGGATCACCATGATCGCTCGCGTGCCGAGAAGCCACTGACTCAGTAGCAGCGATCGAATGGCGTCGTCACTCGCGATACCTCCGGCGTTTCGAACGAGGTGTGCCTCGCCGAGTTGGAGGCCGAGCGTACCGAAGATGTCGATGCGCGAATCCATGCAGGTCAGTACCGCGAGTTGCAGTGAGGGTTCGGTCGGCATCACGCGGTGTCCGTGCGCCTTCACGCGAGCCCGGTTTTGCTCGACCAGGTCGTCGATGGCAGTCATAGGAATCATCATAGAAAATTGACGGAGGCATCTTCAATTGTCGGGTTGGCTACGCTCAACGTGGAGGTGGGTCATGGAGAGTATGCATCACATTCGCGAAGAACTTCGTCAGCCAGCCCTGGATCTGTACGAGTTGATTCCCGACGTTATGAAGGGCTTCGCAAGTCTTTCCACAGCGGCGATGGCGCCGGGCGAACTTCCCGTCGCGACCAAGGAGCTGTTGGCACTTGCGATCTCGGTGACGAGGGAGTGTGACGGGTGCATCGTCGCGCACGCCAGAGGCGCGCTGCGCGCGGGAGTGACCCGTCAGCAGATCGCCGAGGCCATGGGGGTCGCCATCGCGATGAACGGTGGACCCGGCACCGTATGGGGCCCAAGGGCGCTGCGGGTCTACGACGAAGCCGTCGCGGCGCGCAGCGCGCAGTCATAACGGCACAAGGCCGACTTTTCACGGCAGACTGGGTAGGTGGAACTCACCGATCAAGAACGCGGCAGCCGACTCTCGGCGCTCAACGCGCTTATGGAACTCATGCGGCCTTCGGTTCAGGCGGACGGGGGAGACCTTGTCTTGATCCGTTGCGACGTCGAAACAGGTGTGGTCGAAGTGCAACTTCAGGGTGCCTGTTCCAGTTGCGCCATTTCGACCGACACCATCCAAGGCGGCGTGACCAGGATCTTGAAAGACCGGTTGGACTGGGTGACTGAAGTCATTGGCGACGTCGACGACACCATGGACCCTGAAGCCTCGTCGCTGCTGGGTACCGGGGGCTACATCCCCCGCTACCGCTCGCTTTAATTCGCCGGAACCTTTGGTTCCTTCGGTAGTCCGAGGGCGCGTTCGCCAATGATGTTGCGCTGAATCTCGGCCGTGCCACCCCAGATCGTCTCGGAGCGAGAGAAGAAGAACGAGGCCTGTAACTCTGACACGGGATAGTCCTCGCGACCACGGCGAAGGGCGCCCGAGGGACCAGCGATTGGTCCTTTGCCGGTAAGGATCTGACCCTGCATGCCGAGGATGTTGATCGCGAGATCCATCGAACTGCGATGCGCTTCGGACCAGAACATCTTGTTGCACGCGCCGAGGAGCGCGGCGTTGTGGGTGTCGTTGAGGGCGTCGGTCAGCGAGCGGTAGCCGTTGATCTCCATAATCTTGACCTTGGACCAGGCTTTCACGAGATCCTCGCGCACGAGATCGTCGTCGGTTTTGCCAACGCGACGCGCCTCGGTGACGATCGCCTCCCACTCCTTCAAGAAGCGCCGATATCCCGTTGTCGAGGATGAACCGCGCTCGAAGCCCAGTGTTGTCATCGCCACTTTCCACCCGTTGTTCACACCACCCACGACATTGTCCTTCGGACAGCGCGCGTTGGTGAAGAAGACTTCGTTGAACTCCGCCGAACCATCAACCTGCGTAATGGGTCGAACGTCCACACCGTCTTGGTGCATCGGCACGAGAAGGTAGCTGATGCCAGCATGCTGGGGCGCGTTCGGATCCGTGCGCGTGAGGAGAAAGACGTAGTCGGCGTGCTGGGCTTGGGTGGTCCAGACTTTCTGTCCGTTGATGATCCACTCGTCGCCGTCGAGCGTCGCCGTCGTCTTCAGGCCCGCGAGATCGGATCCGGCGTTGGGTTCGGAGAATCCCTGGCACCAGGCGATCGAGCCATTCAAGATGCCCGGTATGAACTCTTTCTTCTGTTCGTCGGTGCCCCATTGAAGGATGGTGGGGCCAACCAAAGTGTCGCCGAAGAAGTCGGCGCGCATCGGGGCGTTGGCTTTGGCGAACTCTTCGTTGAGCACGACCTGTTCCATCAAGGTGAGGCCCTTGCCGCCGTACTCGACGGGCCAACCGGCGCAGATCCACCCTCCGGCGAAGAGCTTCGCGGTCCAGGTCTCATTGAAGCGCTGACGCTCGTCTTTCGTCATAGAAAAGCCGGGCTCAAACCAGCCGCTCGGCAGGTTCTCTTCCAGCCACGTACGAATCTCCTTGCGAAAGGACTCGGCTTCAGGGGGATATGTCAGATCCATAGGGCGAAGCGTAGTCAACCGCACACGCGGTCATTTCGGGCATTTGTGCGGATTTCCGAATTGGGCGAGAATAGAAGACCGCCTAGAAGGAAAGTTGGCTCGTGGCTCGCTCTATTGCCGAAACTATCGCCGCCACGAAGGCGTCGTGGGCACTCAGCCGCACCATCACCGTTCCCGAGCGCATCGAGCCCCGTCCCGCTGCGCCCGGCAAGCTACGCATTGCCTTTCTGATCTACCGCGGCAACCCTCGTTGCGGAGGCCAGGGTGTCTACACCCGTCACCTGACGCGCGAGCTGGTCGCTCTCGGCCACAGCGTTGAAGTCTTCGCCGGCCCGCCATGGCCCGAACTAGACGAGGGTGTCGGCTTTACCCCCGTTCCCGGGCTCGATCTTTATCGCGAACCCGACCCCTTTCGCGTTCCGGCGCGCTCGGAGTTCAGGTCACTGGCTGATGTCACGGAGTTTGCGGTCATGATGAGCGCGGGGTTCGGTGAGCCGCTGGCCTATTCGATGCGCCTCACGAAGGTGCTCGACGCGCGGCGCGGCGAGTTCGACATCGTCCACGACAATCAGTGCATGGGTCCGGGCGTCTTGCGCCTGCATCGTCGCGGTTGGCCGTTGCTCGAGACACTCCATCATCCGATCACGGTCGACCGCTCGATCGCCCTCGACCACGCCGAGACGATCGGTAAGCGTATAACGACGCGTCGCTGGTTCGGGTTTCTACGCATGCAGGTGCGTGTGGTGAAACAACTGCCCGCGGTGTTGACGGTGTCGCACAACTCCAAGGCCGACATTCACTCACAAATGGGCGTAGAACTCGAACGACTCACCGTCGTGCCCGTGGGCGTTGACCACCAAGTCTTTCGACCCTACGACGACGTCGTCAAGAAAAAGGGCCGCCTCATGGTCACTTCCAGCAGCGACGTGCCCATGAAGGGGCTCGTGCCGCTATTGGAAGCGATCGCCAAGCTGCGCGTGGAGCGCGACATCGATCTCATCGTGATCGGCCAACCACGGCCGAAGGGTCGCGTGGCCCTTGCGCTGGAGCGACTCGGACTCACCGACATCGTGACGACCATCAGTGGCGTGAGCGACGAAGAGCTCGCGCGTCTTTACGGCGAGGCGGAAGTGGCCATCGTGCCGAGCCTGTACGAAGGTTTCTCACTTCCCGCAATCGAAGCGATGAGTTGCGCCGTGCCGGTGGTGGCGACGACCGGGGGAGCGTTGCCCGAAGTGGTCGGCACCAGCGGCGACACCGGCCTCCTCGTCGAGCCCAATAATCCCGAGGCGCTGGTCGAAGCGATTGGCCGACTTCTTGACGACGCCGCACTTCGCGAACGACTCGGCGCCGCCGGACGCCAGCGCGTGATGGAGCGCTTTACCTGGCAAGTGACGGCGAAGGGGACCGCCGCGTGTTACGAGGCGATCTTGAACCATGAGCCATTGCCGGACTCGGTGATCTTCGACTAATGCTCACCGCACAGTACGAACGACTGGGGCTACGCCCGGACGACAAGGTCCTCGACCTCGGTTGCGGTTTCGGTCGCCACGCTTTCGAAGCGGCGCGACGTGGCGCGAGTGTCGTGGCCCTGGACGCCGGTGAGGACGAGGTGCTCGGAGTCGCGGCGACCTTCGCCGCCATGGTCGAGGCCGGTGAACTGACGAGTGGATCACTGCACGCGAACGTCGTGCGCGGCGACGCTCTGCATCTGCCATTTCCCGACGCCACCTTCGATCGCGTCATCTGCTCCGAAGTGCTCGAGCACATCCCCGAGGACGTGGCCGCGATGACCGAACTCACGCGGGTGCTGCGACCCGGAGGCACCATGGCGATCACGGTGCCGAGGTTTGGCCCCGAGTTGGTGAACTGGGCGTTGTCCGACGAGTATCACAACGTGCCCGGAGGGCACATACGTATCTATCGCCGATCGGTGCTCGAAGAGCGCCTCACCTCGACGGGACTGGTCACCACCGGTCACCACTACGCACACGGCCTGCATAGCCCGTACTGGTGGCTGAAGTGCTTCGTGGGCACGACCAACGACGAACACCGACTGGTGAAGCTGTACCACCGTCTCTTGGTCTGGGACATCATGAAGAAGCCGCGCGCGACGCGCTACGCCGAGCGTGTGCTCTCTCCGCTCAT
Source organism: Acidimicrobiales bacterium (assembly GCA_049790955.1). Taxonomy (GTDB): domain Bacteria; phylum Actinomycetota; class Acidimicrobiia; order Acidimicrobiales; family RAAP-2; genus RAAP-2. Next base: position 44,606 of record JBAQZL010000070.1, on the reverse strand, counting down.
GGGAAAGTCGATCGTGCTGTATCTGCGAAAGCCCCAATGAGTTCGACGCTGGCTCTCGGTGGCGTGCCGGGCGTTCTCACGAGCAATGAGTTGGCGATGACCGGCGCGTATCTCGCTGGCCTGCAGCGCCCGAACGGCCAGATTCCGTGGTTCGAGGGAGGTCACTGCGACCCGTGGAATCACGTCGAAGTCGCCATGGCCCTCACGGTGACGGGCTACGTCGGCGAGGCGCGCGCGGCGTACCGCTGGCTGGCTGACGCGCAACTCGGCGACGGGAGCTGGTTCAACTACTACCTCGGTGATCGCGTGAAAGACGCGCGCCTTGACACCAACGTCTGCGCCTACATCGCGACCGGTCTCTATCACTACTGCCTCGCGACGAACGACGTTGACTTCGTCGCCTCACTGTGGACGAACGTGGAGCGCGCCATCGAGTTCGTGCTGCGCTGGCAGAAGAGTGACGGCACGATTCGCTGGTCACTCGACGCGCAAGGGCGCCTCGAGTCATCGGCGCTGTTGACCGGATCCTCGTCGATCTTTCACTCGCTCTGCTGTGCGGTCGCTCTCGCCGAGCGTCTCGGGTTCTCCAAACCGGAGTGGGAGCTGGCGGCCGGACGCTTGGGACACGCCGTGTCGCATCACCCGGGAGCGTTCGCACCGAAGAACGAGTTCGCCATGGACTGGTACTACCCCATCTTCTCGGGAGCGTTGTGCGGTGAGCGCGGCCAAAAACGCATCGACGATGGCTATGAGCGACACGTCATGGACGGACTCGGGGTGCGCTGCGTGTCGACGAACGACTGGATCACGGCGGCCGAGACGGCCGAGTGCGTGCTCGCCCTCGACGCGCTCGGACTTACCAGTCGCGCGCTTGATCTCTTTCGCTGCACGAACTTGCACCGACGTGACGATGGCGCGTACTGGACCGGCATTGCCTACCCCGATCGCGTCACTTTCCCCGATCGTGAGACCACGTCGTACACCGCCGCCGCGGTACTCCTCGCGGCCGACGCACTCAGTTCCTCGTCGCGCGCCGCGGGCCTCTTTCGCCACGGGGAACTACCCGAACCGTTAGATCTCGCCGAACCCGGCTGCCCACTGCACTAACGCCGCTCGAGCACGCGCAGCGATCCCTCGGCGGCCACGTCGCGAAAGTCACTTTCGCGGGCCGCCAAATAGATCTCGAAGGGCGGTCGGCCTCCGTCGCGAGGATCCTCAAAGACGTCGTGAATGAGCAACAGACCACCGGGAACGACTTTGGAAGACCAGTGCTCATAGTCGGCCCACGCGACGTCGTGTCCGTGGCCGCCGTCGATAAAGAGGAGTTCCAGTGGCTGGGCGAAGTGTGCAGCGACAACGGTCGAGGGACCAACGAGTCCGACGACCGTGGATTCGAGTTCGGCCTTCGCGATCGTTCGCTGCCAGGTCGGCAAAGTATTGAGTCGCCCGTCTGCGGGGTCGACGAGGCTCTCGTCGAAGTGCTCCCAGCCCGATTGATTCTCTTCGCTGCCGTGGTGATGATCGAGCGAGTACAGCACGCACGACGTCTCTTCGGCGGCGGCGCCGAGATAGAGCGCCGACTTGCCACACCACGAGCCGATCTCGAGCCAGGTACCTGACGGGTGCCGCTGTCCGCACACGAGAGCGTGCTCAAAGAGCGCGAGGCCCTCTGGTCGCGGCATGAAGCCCTTCGCCTCGTCGGCGAGCGCAAGTAGCTGTTCGCGCCGACTGGACGTCACAGAGTAACCAACGTATAGATACCGAGACCCAGGAAGATGAGACCGCCGCCCCATCTGATCCAACGAAGAGGTACGACGCGCTGCAACAGCGCTCCACCGTATGCACCGATGAACGAGACGCACACCAGCGCAAGGGAGGCAGCCAGGAATATCTCGAGAGGCTGGTGAGTCTTGATCGTTAGGTTCGCGGCCTGGATCTGGGTGAGGTCACCGAACTCCGCAAGAAAGATCACCGTGAACGCGGTGACGATCTCGCGCCAGCGTGACGCTTCCTTTTCGCGCTCGGCTTCGCGCGTGCCTTTCTCCTCCGCGGTCTCGTCGTGAGAGAACAGCAGATATCCTGCACCGCCGAAGAAGAGGATCGCCACGATGATGTCTTTGACGTGTATCGGCAACAGCGTTAAGAGTCCGCCGGCGCCGACGGCGATGCCCATCTGGACAACGAAACCCGCCGATGCGCCGATCACGATGGACGATGATCGCGCGCGGGTGCTCATCACGATGGTGGCGATCATGGACTTGTCGGGCAACTCCAACAAGAAGATGAGGGCGAAGACGCCGAGAAAAACTCCGACGTTCATCGAGGACTAAAACTGCTGTCGAATAACGTCAGCGAACGCCAACCCCACACGCAGTCGCTCCAGGCTTTGGGTCACGTTGGCGGGGTAGCCACCGGGAACGGGGTGCGCGAGGTGAAAGGCTTCGACCTCGGCGGCGAATTCGCGATCCTTGATGAACGTGTACACCGAGTACGCCAGTCGGGCCCAATAGTTGGACGGAATTCGCTTCGTTGTTTCGTCCCAGTTGTCAGTTATGTAACGCCACACGGCTGGTCCGGTCTCCTCGTTACGTATCAACGCCTGGAGAATGAGGGGCGCGTCCTGGTTACGGAATTCACGCAGGCACTTCTGGGCCGCGTCCAGCGCGACAGCTTCGTCGCGAAACGCCCAAAGCCCAATCTGGTAGCGATTCTCCTCTTGAGGAGTCGTGGCGTCGCGATAGCGCTGAAGAAACGTTTCGTAGTCACCCGGCCGGTCGAGATTTCCGACCACGCGCAAGATTGCGGCCGCGATGTCGCCATTGAGCTCGTTGGCCTCAAAGCGGCGCACGGCCTCTGCACGAACGTCTTCGTCCTCTCCGATCACACCAAGGGTTGAGATGGCGAAGGCACGGAGTTGCGGCGCGAGCTCTCCCTCGCCGGTCTTTGGGTCCCAGCCAAGGCGTGCCAACTGAGGTGCAAATAAGGCACGCGCCTGGTCGCGCAGCGCTACGCGCTGACCCTCGTTGAGAGCACGGCGCACCATGTCGAGTGCCGCCACCACCGTCTCCCAGGGATTTGGCTCGTCCTGTTCGCCAAGGCCGCTCGCGACCGTGTAAAAGTCGTGCCAGGTAATCGCGTTGGCCAACAACGCCGCGTACGAGTCGGAGAGCAACGTGGCGCGCTCGAGTTCCTCGAGCTCACTAATGCGCGGCGCGAGTTGCGCGAGTTCCGCCGAGCTGTATCGCGACCTGAAGACACCCGAACCACCAGCGTTTAAGACCACAGGAGCCGGGTCGCTGATTGCGATCGCCTCGTCCGCGAGCAAATGGCGCGACGACTCTCCTCCGTCCAGTGAACGGGTGAGCAGTGGCACGAGCCAGTTGCTTCCAATCGCGCTCGCGCTCGTTTTTGGCAGATAGCTGAAGGGCTGCTGCGTGACGCGCCTGGCTTCCAAGGTGACGAGGGGAACGCCGCCTTGAAGGATCCACGTGTCCATCACGTCGCGCACGGGCTGGCCGGAGTTCTCTTCGAGGGCGTCCCACAGGTCAGTCGTGACCGCGTTCGCGTAGCTGTGCTTTTTCAGATAGAGGCGAATGCCGTCACGAAAGACCTCTTCGCCCAGATACTGCTCGAGCATGCGCAGCACCGAGCCGCCTTTTTCGTAGGTCAACACGTCGAACATGCCGTTGGTGTCGTCGGGCGAGATGACTTCGTATTCGATCGGTCGCGTCGCGTTCAGTCCGTCGATCTGCAGGGCGATGTCGCGCATGGAGACCTGGCCCACCCATACTCGCCACTCGGGGCGAAACGCGTTGGTGCACATGAGCTGCATGAAGGTGGCGAAGGCTTCGTTGAGCCAGATACCTTCCCACCAGGCCATGGTGACGAGGTCGCCAAACCACATGTGGGCAATCTCGTGATGCACAACTTGTGCGACGCGCTCGATTTCGGGCTGGGACGCGGTGGCGGGATCCACCAACAGGGCATTTTCTCGGTACGTGATGCATCCGAGGTTTTCCATCGCTCCCGCGGAGAAGTCGGGAATCGCGATCATGTCGAGTTTCTCACCGGGGTAGGGAATATTGAAGTACTCCGAGAAGAAGCGCAACGCGAAGGTGCCCGCCTCGAGCGCGAGACCGCTGAGGCGCACTTTGCCGAGCGGCGTGATCACTCGCAGCGGCACTCCATCGACGTCGATCGTCTCGCTCTCGTCGAAGGCGCCCACGACCCACGCGACGAGGTACGTCGACATGATCATGGTGGGGCGGTAGCTGACGGTGCGCTGACCGTTTCCGAGATTGGTGTCGGAGTCGACCGGTGAGTTGGAGTACGCCGAGAGGTCACTGGGGATCGTCAGATTCACTTGGTAGGTCGACTTGAACGACGGCTCGTCCCAGCAGGGGAAGGCGCGTCGCGCGTCAGTGTTTTCGAACTGCGTGGTGGCGATAACGTGCTCGACGCCGCTCTCGTCGGTGTAGGTCGAACGGTAAAAGCCGTGGAGTTGGTCGTTCAAGATTCCGTCAAACGCGATCTCCACAATGGCGGGGCCCGCGGGAAGTTCGCGATCGAAGACGAAGGTCGCCGTTTCGTAGGTGTCGTCGAGTCGGTGCTCGAGGGAGCGATAACTGGTGCCGTCCGCGCTGACCGTGGCGGCGCCGAGTTCCAGTTCGACGGCGTTAAGGGTCAGTTCGTTGACAGTCTCGGTGATCTCGACGTCAATCTCGACGCGACCACTGAAAGTAAAGGCCTCGAGATCGGGGGTGATGAAAATTCGATAGGCCGAGGGAACGACGGTTGGGGCGAGACGATAGGGGTTTTTAGAGGCAGTCATAGATCTCCACCCTAGAACGAAATCGCTTACGCTCGTCTGGTGAGTTCTACCCCGACGCCCGTCTCGTTGCGCCAAAAACCCGGTCCCAATCGCCTCGCCGTGACGGGCATCGGCAACGCCATGCTCGACATCATTACAGAGGACGTGGATGAGGTCTACAAGACTCTCGGACTCGTGAAAGCGGCGATGTCGCTCATCGAAGAGGACGAACTCGACACCTTTTACAACGCCATGACCACGACGATTCAGATGTCGGGCGGATCGGTCGCCAACTCCATCGCTGGCGTCGCGGCGCTCGGCGGGACGTGCGGGTACATCGGCAAAGTGGCCGACGACGAGTTCGGTGAACGCTTTCGACACGACCTCGCTTCCATGGGCGTTGAACTCGACCTCGCGGTCGCGAAGCCCGGCGAGGGCGCGACGGGACGCTGTCACGTGTTCATCACCAGCGACGCACAGCGCACCATGGCGACTTACCTCGGTGCGTCAAATAAATTGAACGTCGAAGACATTCACGGCGATCTCATCGCGCGATCGGAGATCACCTACGTCGAGGGTTATCTCTTTGACCTCCCGCCCGCCAAAGAGTCGATACGCAAGGTGGTCAACTTCGCCCACGAACATGACTCAATGGTCGCGCTGTCCCTCTCGGACATGTTCTGCGTCAGTCGCCACCGTCGTGATTTTCTCGATCTGGTGACAACCGACGTCGACGTTCTGCTCGCGAACGAGACCGAGATCCTCTCGCTCTTTCAGTTCGACCGGTTGGAGTTGGCCTTCGAGGCGCTCGACGAAATTGGCGTGCTCGCCGTCGTCACGCGTGGTCCCAAAGGCGCCGACGTCGCCACTGTGTCGGGAGTGGTCAGCGTGCCCGCAGTGGAAGTGGAGCACGTGATCGATCAAAACGGCGCCGGCGACATGTTCGCCTCGGGTTTCCTCTACGGGCTTGCTCTCGGTGCGGATCCCGTCGAAGCGGCTGAACTTGGTTCGCTGTGTGCGGGCGAGATCATCACCCATCTCGGTGCGCGACCCGAGAACGACCTGGAGCTTCTCGGGATTGAAGCGGGACTTCTCTAGTTAGATGCCCTGGGCGTCGAGCACGGCGTCGAGTTCTCTCGTACGCACCGTCTCCCACTTCACCCACATGATGCCGATCGGAATGAGCGCGAGCAACATGAGCGCGTCGCCGCCGATCCACATGATGCCGCCACCGAGTTTGATGTTCGACAGCATCCATGCATTTGACGATCCCGTCGGGGCCATCGCGGCGTAACTCGAAAAGGGCACGCGCGAAGACATCGAGAGCACCAGCCCGGTAAAGGTGTCGACGGGCACGGCCGCCATCACGTACACCAAGCGAAGACCGGGGTGCAGCTTGTAGCCGCGTTCGAGGCCGAAGGCCACGCGAAAGAAGAGGTACCCCACGACCAGGAAGGCAATCTGCTCCAGGTGATGGATCCACATGTGGGTCATCATGAGGTTCATGAAGCCCGTGAGGTGGGTGAAGGGAATGAAGGCGAAGTAGAGGGCGAAGGCGAAGAGGGGGTGCGTAACCTTTTCCATGAACTTCCCGTCGAGGAAGCGTCGCATCGCGTCAGTGCCGCTCAGGTAGGCCAGATCGAGCGGCGCGCTGAGGGCAAAGAGGGGAGCGGCCACCATAATCAACAAAAGATGTTGAACCATGTGGTCGCTGAAGTACTCCATGTCGTACGCGCCGATGAAGGTTTGGGTCGCGATGAAGGTGATGAGCAGCCCTAGCCCGAAACAGACAGTTCGTACGCGGGGCCAGGACGACGTGCGCCGGACGCCCCAGACGTACAGTGCTCCGGCGCAAACCAACAGAATCATTGGCAGAACCCCGATATCCCAGTGGTTTAGATGGTGCCAGGAGAACGGCATGATCATCGTGGAGGGCACTGATCAATTCTATGCGCCCATAATCTGTCGAGAATTCGCTCAGTAGGATAGAACGGTGCGTCGAAAGTATTTTTCCCTTCGGGCAATCGGACTGCACTTCGCCCTGATCTTTTGGGTCGTGATGTGCGCGCTTGCCGCCTGGTGGCAGGTCGGACGGGCTATTCAGGGCAACTCGCTCAGTTTTCTCTACGCCATTGAGTGGCCGCTCATCGGCGTCCTGGGAATCGTTGGCTGGTACTCCATGTTGAACATGGAGAAGGTCAGCGAGTACAAAGAGAAGGCCCGACGCGAGTACGAAGAGAAGATGCGCGCGGAGGCCCAGGCCGAACGCGAACAGGCCGCCGCCACCGACGGCGAAGACCCCTCACTGGCCGCCTACAACGATCACCTCGCGCAGCTGTCGCACACCCCCAAGAAACGCCTCTGGGGTCATTAGTGGACGCAGTGTTTCGTCGCTATCGAGCGATGTCGTTCATCACCGGTTCAACGTTGCTGGTTCTTTTCGTGACGCTCTTACTGCACACGGTTGACCTCACGTTCTGGAACCATATTCACCTCTTTGTGGACGTAGTGGGCATCGGCCACGGCATCATCCTGTATCCGATCTACATGATCATGTGCTGCAACTTGGTCATCCGGTTCCGCCTCAACGTGTTCTTCCTCGCCCTGATGTTGTTCGCGGGTTTCGTGCCGGGTCTCGCTTTCTACCTCGAGTACCGAATGCGCCTCAGGCTCTACCCTCGGGGACTGCCGGCGAAGTGAGCCAGTGGCTCGCGCGACGGGTGATCGCCTTCGCGCATCAAGGCGGATCGTTCGAGGGCCCGTCGTCGACGCTCGCCGCCATCGCCCACGCTCTTGACGTCGGAGCGACCGCCATCGAACTCGACGTGCACGCGACGAAGGATCGCCATATCGTGGTCTCTCACGACGCGACTATTGATCGCACCACGAACCATGAGGGATTCATCGCCCAGATGTCTCTTGAGGAGCTCTCGCACGTAGATAACGCCTACTGGTGGATCGATGGCGACGTCGTGACACCAGGGCGAAAACCGCGCGAGTATCTACTGCGCGGTCGCGCGCCCGACGATCGTCACTACGCCGTTGCAACGCTCGAAGAGGTGGCGACAGCCTTCCCGGGCGTCCTGTTGAACTTGGACATCAAGGGCACGGAGCCATTCTTTGAGCCCTACGAGGCGTTGCTCGCTCAAGAGCTGCGCCGACTCGAACTGGAGGGTCGGGTCATCGTGGCCTCGTTTCACGACGACGCCATCCAGCGTTTTCGCGTTCTCGCGCCCCAGGTGGCTACGTCGGCCGCCACGAACGAAACGGCGGCGTTCTTTTTCTCACACCTAGAAGTCCCGATAGTCCCGCCGGTGGCGGCCTTTCAGGTACCGGCGCGCTACGGCGAGATTGACGTGGTGACAGAGTCGTTTATTGAGGCGGCCCACACGGCGGGCGTGGCCGTGCACGTCTGGACGATCAACGACGTCGAGGAGATGGTTCGCCTTCTCGACCTGGGGGTCGATGGACTGGTAAGCGATCGTCCGACGGTACTGGCCGCCCTCTTAAAGGAGCGGGGCTATACGTGGGACGGAGAACTGGACGGGAACTAGCCCCGGCCGCAGTTCGGCTTCTTACCGTGGTTGGCCTTCTTCTTGGCGCGTAGTTTGCGCTTCACGGTCCGCTTTGACATAGGTGACAATGTTAGTGGGTGTTGCCAGTCGTGAGCCAAACGAGGACCAGACGTGGATGAAACCAAGACTGCCGGAGAGCTAGTCCTCGTCGCGACGCCGCTCGGCAACCTGGGCGATCTCTCGGCGCGCGCCCTCGATCTCTTTCGTCGGGCTGACGTTATCTACTGCGAGGACACGCGTCACTCGCGCACGCTGTTCAGTGCTCACGACATTCCAGCGGGCGGACGTCTGCGCTCACTGCACGAGCACAACGAAGTGGCCCAGAGCGCCCAGGTAGTTGCGCGGGTGGCGGCGGGCGAGCTGGTCGTTCTCATCAGCGACGCCGGCACGCCGGGAATCTCTGATCCGGGCACGAGAGTCGTCGCGGCGGTGATTGACGCCGGACTGCGCGTGACGACCGCTCCGGGCCCCTCCGCCGTCATCGCCGCCTTGACGGTGAGCGGGCTCTCGACCGAGCGATTCGTTATGGAGGGGTTTTTACCGAGAAAGTCCGGAGAACGGGCTCGGCGCTACGAGGAGTGGGCGAACGAGGAGAGAACGATCGTCTTCTACGAATCGCCGCAGCGCGTCGCGTCGGTTGTGGGGGAGTTGGCCGAGCGATTTCTCGGACGTCGCGTCGCCGTTGCGCGTGAGTTGACGAAACTGCACGAAGAGGTGATCCGTGGCACCGTGAGCGAGGTTGCGGACGAACTGTCGCGCCGCGACGTCCTGGGCGAAGTCGTTGTCGTCCTCGAGGGAGCGATGCTCTCCGACGCCGTCGAGGACGAGGTCGTTCTCGCCGCCCTCGCCGAACAGCGGAGCGAAGGCGTCACTACCCGCGACGCAGTTGATTACGTGTCGAGCATGCTCGGGGTTCCACACCGCGACGTCTACCAACTCGCGCTCGGCGCCCGAAAAGACGGTTCGACCAGTTAAGTAACCTTTCTCTATGGGCCGCTTCTATCTCACGACACCCATCTACTACGCCAACGACGCCCCTCACGTGGGTTCGGCTTATACGACGGTCAACGCCGACGCCATCGCGCGCTGGCACCGCCTGGTCGGCGACGAGGTCAAGTTCGTGACGGGAACCGACGAGCACGGTCAAAAGATGTTCGATGCGGCGCAAAAGAACGGGAAAAGCCCCATCGAGTGGACCGACCTGATGTCGGAGCGTTTTCGCGAAGCCTGGTCGGTGCTCAATATCCAGTACGACGACTTCATCCGCACGACCGAGCCGCGCCACTACGAGACGGTGCAGAAGTTCCTCTCGGTGATCTACGAGAACGGGTACATCTACAAGGACGTCTACAAAGGTCTCTACTGCGTGAGCTGCGAGGACTATTACACGCTCGAAGCAAGCGACGACGGGCGTTGTCCCATTCATCATTCGGTTCTCACCGAAATGGAAGAGGAGAACTGGTTCTTTCAGTTGAGCGCTTTTGAAGACCGCTTGATCGAGTACTACGACACGCATCCGGGATTCGTCACGCCCGAGACAAAACGCAACGAGGCGTACTCCTTCATGAAGGGCGGCCTGAAGGACATCTCCATTACGCGCACCTCGATCACGTGGGGCGTGCCGGTCCCCTGGGACGAGCGCCACGTCTTTTACGTCTGGTACGACGCGCTGATCAACTACCTCACGGTGATTGGCTACGGGCGCGACGATGACGAGGTGGCTCTCTGGTGGCCGCATTCGAATCACCTGATCGGCAAGGAGATAATCCGTTTTCACTGCGTCTGGTGGCCGGCCATGTGCATGGCCGCGGGCCTCGATCCCGTGCATCACGTCCACGTGAACGGCTGGCTTCTGGTGGGTGGCGAGAAGCTGGGCAAGACCATGGCGGCCGAAGGCGGTGTCAAAGTGAGCGACATCGAGCCGATCGCGCTCAGCCAAGAGTTCGGCGTCGATCCACTGCGTTACTACTTGCTGCGCGAAACGGCGCTCGGCAACGACGGCGAATTTTCGTTAGAGGGAATCGCGGCGCGCTACAACACTGACCTCGCGAACAACCTCGGGAATCTCGTTGCCCGCGTCGCGGCCGTCGTTACGTCCAAGTGCGCCGGCGTTGGTCCGCTGCCCCAAAGTGACTCGTCACTGCGCGCCGTCGCCGAAGCCACGACCGCCAGAGCGGCTGAGGCGTGGGAGAATTTTGCGCCGCAGCGCGCCCTCGAGGTGACCTTCGATCTCGTCGGCGCGACGAACGCCTACCTTGAGACGCACGCGCCGTGGAAGATGGAACCGGGGAGTGCTGTCGACGCGGTTATGGGCGACGCGCTTGAAGCGATACGCCTGGTCACGATCTTGATCTCGCCGGCCATGCCCTCCGTCGCGCAAGAGATTTGGCGGCGAATCGGTCTCAGCGGAGTGCCCGATTCTGGGCCATTCGACGCGATGGCGACCTGGGGTCTCTATCCCGGAGGGCCGGTCGAAAAGGGGGCTTCGCTCTTTCCGCGTATCACGAGCGACCAGTGAACTTCTGGACTGACGCGCACTGCCATCTCCAAGACGAGTTCTTCGACGACGCGCCTGATGCACGAGCACAAGTGGAGTCCACGCTCCAGCGCGCACTCGACGCGGGAGTCGACCGTCTCGTCGTCGTCGGAACCGGGGCGAAGAGCTCCGCCGAGGCGCTCGATCTCACCGACCTGAGCGGCGCAGTGGAGATCTACGCGACAGCCGGTCTGCACCCCCACGACGCGAAGGACGATCTCGCTCCCGTCGAGGAACTGGCACGATCCGGTCACGAGCGACTCGTCGGAATCGGTGAATGCGGGCTCGACTACTTCTACGAGCATTCGCCGAAAACCCAGCAACGCCAAGCCTTTGCGGCGCAGATCGCCCTCGCTTTCGAACTTGATCTCGCCCTCGTGGTGCACGCCCGCGACGCCTTCGACGATCTCTTCGAACTCTTCGCCAGCGAGGGCGTTCCCCCTCGCACGGTGATCCACTGCTTCACCGGTACGCCTGGTGAGGCGGAGAGTTGTCTCGAGATCGGCTGCGACATTTCCATCTCGGGCATCGTGACGTTTAAGAACGCGGACCCGCTTCGCGAGGCCGCGAAACTCGTGCCGCTCAATCGTCTCCACGTCGAGACCGACAGTCCCTTTTTGGCGCCGGTTCCCTATCGCGGACGAAAAAATGAACCGTCGTACGTCACGGTGGTGGGCGAGTACGTGGCGCAGCTGCGCGATGAGGACCCCGAGGCCGTTCGCGCGGCCACGTCGGCCAACTCGGCGCGCCTCTTCAAATTGCCGTCTCGATGAGCCTGTAACCCAGTTATCACAAGGCATTTTGCACCCGTTTGCCCAAAAGCCCAGGCTCTCGTAGCGTAAGGGGGCGGGTTTTCGCGAACCCGCGGTCCTGGCGGAGGGCGGAGACTGAGTACATCACGACGTGGGGCGCGTAGGCGTCCGCGGTTACTTCGTACCACGACGGCCATCCTGGCCACCTCCTTCGTGCTTCTCACGCCTCTCAGCGCCGGTGCGACCGGGCACGCGTCGATGCGTATGCCCGATCTCGTGGGACGTTCTCGACTCGCCGTCTACCGCACGATGCGTCACGACGGCCTCTACTTCGTGACAGACGGACCCGGCGCCAAGAACGCGCACTGGAGCGCGGTCACCGCCCAGAGTCCTCGTCCCGGCGTCGTCGTCGCCTGGCACAGTGAGGCAACGTTGACGGTTCGCGACGGCGCCGCACCCCACGCCGCCCGGTCCGTGCCGCGACTCATTGGTCGCTCGCGCAAGGGCGTCTATTCCGCCATGCGCTCAGCCCAGTTGTACTTTAAGACCGTGGGACCAGGAAGTACGGGTAGCACCTGGACCGTCGCCCTCAGCCAGTCGCCCAGACCCGGCACCAAGGTCCCCTGGCACTCGACGGTAGTGGTGCACGTATCCACCCGCCGGCCGGTGACGGTCGTGAAAACGCAAGCTCCGTCGACGCCGACTCCCACCTCGGACGTCGCCATCAGCGGGGCGGACTTCAAACTGGGCGTCGCTACCTGGTACAACTACACGCCCGGAGACTGCGCCACGTGGTACTTGCCCAAGGGCACGCGCATCACGGTTCTTGACCTCGGGACCGGCCGATCGATCACCTGCGTCATCACGGACCGAGAGAGTCACTCGGGAAATCACGTCGTTGATCTCAACGAAATACAGTTCGCTCAACTGGAGCCACTGGCGAAGGGCGTGATTAGTGTCAAAGTTTCTTGGTGACCCACTCTCGAACTGAACTCGTCGCGCTCATGAAAGCGAACGGCCTGACCCCGTCTCGCGCGCTGGGCCAAAACTTCGTGGTGGACGCCAATACCGTTCGTCGCATCGCCCGCCTGGCCGATGTCGGTCCCGGTGATCAGGTCTTAGAGATCGGAGCGGGACTCGGTTCCTTGACGATGGCGCTGGCCGAGACCGGTGCGACAGTTCGCGCACTCGAGATCGACCGCTACTTGATCGACCCGCTGCGCTCGGTGGTGGAACCTCTTGGGGTAAGTGTTCATCACGCCAACGCTCTCGACGCGGACTACATGGAGATTCTCCAGAACTCGCCGGCCGTGGTGGTGGCGAACCTTCCCTACAACGTGGCCACGCCCGTCGTGTTGCATCTGCTCGAGAGTCAACCTCTCGTGACGCGTCTGCTCGTCATGGTCCAAAAGGAAGCGGGTGAGCGTCTCGCCGCTCACGCCCACGACGAGGCCTACGGCGCGGTGTCGCTACGAGTGCAGTACTTCGCCGACGCGAAGATCGTTGGCAAGGTCCCACCGAGCGTCTTCGTGCCGCGTCCCAACGTCGATTCGGTTCTTGTCTCACTGGTGCGGCGCGATCACGTGCGCGTCGACCCTGATCTGGTGAGCGAGGACGAGCTCTTTCGCGTCATTCGCACGGCCTTTGGCCAGCGGCGAAAGATGTTGCGCCGATCGCTGTCTGAGTGGACAACCGACGGGGTCTTCGAGCGCGCCGGCGTTGCGGAGACCCGCCGGCCCGAGGAATTGACCCTCGAAGAGTTCGCGGCGCTGGCGGCGGCACGATGATCGAACTCGCTGCTCCCGCCAAACTGACGTGGTTTCTTGAGATCACCGGTCGGCGCGACGACGGTATGCACGAGCTGCGCGCAGAAATGTTAAGTGTCGACTTCTCAGATCGACTCGAGATCGAGGACGGCGACTACCTCCGCCTCGAAGGTCCGCATTCCCACGTGGTCGCCAATGAGGACAATCTGGTCTCGCGGGCACTGCAGCTGGTCGATCGACGCGCGGGGGTAACCCTGCACAAGTTCATTCCCCCCGGTGGCGGACTCGGCGGAGGCAGCTCCGATGCGGGCGCGGTCTTGCGCTGGGCGGGCGGAGTCAGCAACGACGCGGCAGTGACTCTCGGCGGGGACGTTCCCTTTTGCCAGATCGGCGGCCGAGCGATCGTAGAAGGCGTGGGCGAGCGGATCAACGAGCTTCCCTACGAGAAGCGCGACGTCACGCTGGTCCTGCTCAGCTTCGGGGTAAACACGGCCCAGTGCTACAGAGCGTTTGACGAACTGGTGGCCGGCGGGACTTCCCCCGCGGGCCGAAATCATCTCGAGGCGGCGGCTCGACTCGTGGAGCCCCGTCTCGCCGAGACGATGGACTGGCTGGCGGCAACCCTCGGCGACCGCGTGCACCTCGCAGGGTCAGGTTCCACGCTCTTCGTGGAGGGCCACCTGGAAGAGGGGGTTGACGCCTGGGACGTGACAGGTCCCGAAGGTGTCGTTCACTTTCGCCAGACCACCACTACGCCCAAAGAGGCGTAGATAGATTTATTTGCCTGCGGCGCGACGCTGGAAGCGGGTGCGCTTCAGCATCTTCTTGTGCTTTTTCTTGCGCATTCGCTTGCGGCGCTTCTTAATGAGTGATCCCATGGCTCTGAGAACCTTACTAGGTTTTGCCTCGCCACTATTTTCCGGAGGTATTGATGGGGTGGTTCCTGGATCATGTCCAGCTCGCTATTCCGGCGGGTGAAGAGGAGCGTTGCGACACGTTTTACGTCGATCTGCTCGGCTTTCACGTCCTGGAGAAGCCACCGCTCTTGGCGGCGCGAGGGGGGCGTTGGTATCAACGCGATGAGGCGGTGGTGCATCTCGGCGTGGACCCTCACTTCGCGCCCGCGACCAAAGCCCACCCCGCTCTCGTGGTGGATGACTACGACGAGCTTCTCGAACGTCTGCGCAACTCCCGTGTGGAAATCCGACCCGACGAGTCCATACCCGGGCGACGACGGTGTCACGTCGACGATCCCGTAGGCAATCGACTCGAGTTGATCGACGGGGCTAGCCCTCGCTGAGGCGTTCGATGTGCAGAGCTTGGCGTGGACAGCCACGTACGGCGAGGCGCGCCGACCTCACGGCGGCCTCGTTGGCGAGCGCCGTGGGCTCGGTCGTGATGACGGGGTAGCCCCACTCGTCGATCTCGACGAGTTCAGGGGCCAACTCGTGGCAGTGTCCGAACCCGTCGCATTGGACAGGGTCCACGCGCAAGAGGAAAAGCCCGTTTCGCCGTCTCACTGCCACGTGAGTTCGCCTTCGTGGTCGAGATGCGGGACGGTGGCGTAGTGCCGTGCAGAGCCAGATCCGACGCACGGTCGCCCGCTCGCGTGATTAGCAATGTCGTCGCGAAAGACATCGAGCGCCGAGCGCACGAAGCGCACGACACCGTCGGGGTGGTGACATGCGCCGCGACCCTTAATGAGTGCGCAGCGCGACGTAAGGCGCTGGACCGCGAGCGACGCCTCACTCGCACCTTGTCGCAGGAGCGCGAGATCGTCTGCGAGAGACGGCAAGCCAAAGGCGCAGGGACCGCATTGACGGGCGCTCTCATTCGCCATCCATCGAACGACTCGCTCGGTCTCGCTCACGGCGCAGCCGTCGCGCGCGAGCACGACGATGACCCCGGCGCCCGTCGATGCGCCCAGAGGGGTCAGCGTTTCGTTGGCGTAGGGGGTATCGAGGTGCGCCGCGTCCAGCCAGGCTCCGCCGTATCCACCAAGCAGCAGCGCTTGAGGATCGGGATCGGCACCCGCGACGGCGAGGATTTGACGAAGGGGAGTGCCGAGGACGACCTCGAGAACTTGCGGCCGATCGAGTGCACCGCTGATCGACACGAGAGCGGTGCCGGGGCTCGCGACGGTACCGAGACTTCGAAACGACTGAGCTCCGGCACGAGCGATGAATCCCACGTGCGCGCAGGTTTCGGCGTTATCGACCAGCACGGCTCGATCGTGGAGCCTCGCGACGTGGGGGCGCTTCGCGCGGTACTGCGGAAGGGTCTCTCGATTATTCAACCAGTTGACGAGCGCTGTTTCTTCGCCCGCGACGTATCGACCCGGCGGTGTCTGAACTGAAGAACGCACGGGGCGGCGATGGTGACGAACGCGCTCGGCGAGAGCGTCACGGACGATTCGCGCGAGACTCTCCTTCTCGCGCGCCACGCAGATAATGATCTCGTTGGCACCAATGAGCGAAGCGAGCGCTTCGGCGCCATCGAGAACAAGGTGTGGATTGACTCGCAGTAGCGTCACGTCCTTGCGCGACGCGGGCTCACCCTCCATGGCGTTCACCACGACAACCTTGTGGTGGCCGCGATGGCTTTTGAGTAAGTGGACCTTTTGAGCGGTGGGAAATCCCGCGCCGCCGCGTCCGGTGAGTCCTGACGCCTCCAGCTCGCTCAGAAGCGTTCCCGTGCGCGGGGTCACGGGGAATGTTAACTCGTGCTCACTCAAGGTCAGCGGGACGTGTTGGCCAGCGAGGAGTCGAGGCAATGTTGTTGATGTCATGTCAGGGGGTCCCGTCACGAGGCCCGAGCGCGGAGAGTGGCGACAGCGCGGTGCGTCCCGACGCGCGCGGTGGTCGCGCCGCGTAGCGCCAGATCGCCGCTACCAGGACTACCGCGGCGCACAGCGCTACGAGCACGAGCCCCCACCCGCTTCGGGTATCGGTGCCCGTAACGAACGCGTGCGTAACCGCCGCGACGAAGGCGAGCCAGCTGAACCAATGGATGAATCGCCACGATTGGTTCTTTACGCGAGCCTTGAACAAACTCGAGAGCCAGACGGCGAGCGTGAGGTCGAGCGCCACGGCTCCAGCGGCCACGCCCCATCGTTCGTAGCGCGAGGTCAGCGGAACAATCAGCGAAAGCCAACCGGTCGGCACGTACGAGTCAACCACCGTCGTTGTCACGTGAATGGCGAGAAATATCATGGCGACGATAGATACCGATCGATGAAGTTCGTTGAACTCGAAGCGCCCAACGCGATCGCCACCCACTCGATTCGCGACGAGGATTCCGAGAGCCACGACGATGGTAAAGAGCACAAGAGTGACGAGTCCCGTCGCACGCGTGGTGTACCAGAGGTACGGCGAGGTGAGAGCCGTCATGCGCACACCTCGTCTACGGGCCATCCGCCCACGTAGTGAACGTTGCCGTCAAGGTCTACGAGACGCGCGGCGCAGCGCGCTTGGGCGACGTGGTAGGCAGCGTCCTCGCCCCACAAGAGAGACGCTGTTGCCAAGGCGTTCGCGAGTACGCAACTGGTCGCTGAGACGGACGCCGTCGCATACGGACCTTCCGCCCAATGCCCCGAGCGCGGATCAATGATGTGGTTGACTCTGCGTCCGCCGGCGATCCACGTTCGCTGAGTGATCGATGACGTGGCGAGCCCACCACCGCTCAGTCCGACGCGCGGTTCGTGTCCCGTGTGGTGCAGCGTGTCCGAGATGGCAATGGCCCACGGTCCCTCGGGACCAGTGCCGCGCACCGCAACGTCCCCACCGATCTCCACTACGACACCGCACATCTCAGAAACGTCGTCGGCCACAAGGTCAGCGGCGAGGGCTTTTGCGGTGGCGCCGAGGTCCAGCTGACAGTCGGAGGCGAGGGCAACGCGATGACGTTCACGATCGATGGCGATGGCGGCGGGTCCAGTACTCGCCCTTTGGACGCCCAGAGGTGAGTCGCGCTTGACGAGCTCGTCGTAGTCGACGTCATAGCCGAGAGCTAACAGCGCCGGCAATACGGTGGGATCGCAGAGACCTTCAGTTGCCGCGTGAGCATCAAGTGAGGCACCGAGAGCTCGTTCGAAGATCGGCCCGACGCGCACCCCCGCGGGATCGCCGTGGCTCGCATTCAGTCGCGAGATATCTGAATCGTCTCGAAATCGATTGCAGGCGACGTCGATCTCACTTAGCCAGTGCCAGAGACGTTTCTCGGCGAACGCGCGATGGTCGTCACACTCGGTGGCGAGAGTCCCGCTGAGCCCCCAAATCTCGAAGTTCATGATGTCAGTCGCAGCTCACTTGGCCCGAGGGAGAACTCGTGCAAATGGTCGTGGTCGTCACCGGAACGGTCGTCGGAGTTGTGGTCGTGGCTACGGGCTTCGTCGTCGTGGTTGTCGGTGCAGTGGTGGGTTCCGTCGTTTTCGCGGGAGACGTCGTCGACGAGACCGGCGAGGTAGTCGTTGTCACGGGCGCTGTGGTCGTCGTCGACGTCGGAGCGGTCGTCGACGTCGTCGTTGTTGTGACCGAGGGAGAGACCACGTCGGTCTTGGCGGTGGAGGCGAAGAATCCAACCAGGGCGGCGGACGACAACCCCGAGCCGACGAGGAGGCTCTGGGTGACGCGGCGAACGCGCGCGAACTGGCGATCGCGTTGCTGAGGGGTGCGTGAGGACGCTCTCATGAGAACTTCCAGTCTTGCGGGTGAAACTTAAAGTCGGACTCGACTCAGATAAGAAGATCGTGGGAACGACGGCAATTACTGCAAATCTTGAGGAAAAGTCAGGGTGAAACGAGCTCCACCCAGTTCCGGATCGCGATCGACGGTGACGGTTCCACGAAACTCCTCAACCACTTGGGCGACGATCGAGAGCCCGAGCCCAGATCCGGGTAGGGCTCTGGCCGAGGGTGAACGCCAGAACCGGTCGAAGACGAGCTGGCGATCCTCGTCAGCAATGCCGGGACCACTATCGCCCACCGAGACCGCGCCCTCTGACGAACGCACCATGATTCGTCCCCCTTCGGGCGTGAACTTGACGGCGTTGGTCAGCAAGTTGGAGATGGCGCGATTGAGTCGGTCGTGTCGGGCTTCGATAAAGGACGTCTCCATCTCGACGTCAATCGTGATGTCGCGGATGCGCGCGTAGGTGCGCGCGGTCTCCACGCACTCGTCGACACTGTCGTCGAGCCGTAGGCGTTCGAGGGCCCCTTCGGAACGTTCCCCTCGCGCCAGTTCGCCCAAGTCCGTTACCAATGCCGCCAGCTCGTCCACCTGGGTCACCATGTCGTCGGTGATTTGATGAAGTTCGTCAGCATTCAGTTCGCCCGCGCGCGAGAGCACCTGGGCGTTCGTGCGCAGCGACGTCAGGGGAGTGCGCAGTTCGTGGCTGGCGTCCACGACCAGCTGGCGTTGAAGGTTCTGACTGCTCTCAACCGAGTGCAGCAGCCGGTTGAAGACTCGTCGTAGGCGCCCAAGCTCGTCCTCGTCGCCCTCAACCAAGCGGTACTGCAGGTCATTGGTGGTCGCGACGGTCTCGATCTCGTTGGTGACCTCTTCAAGGGGGTGCAGCGCTTGGCGCGCGAGAAAGAGACCGAGCCCGAAGGCGAGGAGAAGTCCGCCGGCCGCGACGAGCATCAAGGTGGAGACGAGATGGCTCAGTTCGGTGACCTCACCGGTGATGTCCACGATGTACAGCTGGGCCGAGGTCGTGGGAACGTTGCAAATGCCGCTCGTGCAACTGACGAGCGAGTCCTTGGGTAGGGGAACAATCAGCTCTCGGTAGCTCTGGTTGCCTACGGTGACGGTGCGAATGACCTGCCCGCTCTTACCCTTCGCGACACTCATGATCGTCGCGTCGATCTTCACGTTTGACGGTGGATACG
Source organism: Acidimicrobiales bacterium (assembly GCA_049790955.1). Classification (GTDB taxonomy): domain Bacteria; phylum Actinomycetota; class Acidimicrobiia; order Acidimicrobiales; family RAAP-2; genus RAAP-2. Next base: position 25,280 of record JBAQZL010000070.1, on the reverse strand, counting down.
CCTGCCCACTCGGCAGGACGATCTCGGAGTACGAACCGGTGACCCGGTCGTCATAGTGGGAGTTGGGCGCTTGTTGCGAGGCCTGAATGAGGGAGTCGTCTACCGACTTGATAAGTGCACTACTGGTCGTGAAGTACGACGCGAAACACGCAATGATGACCGCAATCGCCGCCGCCGCGACAGTGGCGGCAATGACGCGTATGCGAAATGTCACGAGGCTCGAAGAGCGTAACCAACTCCGCGCACGGTTTGTATGAGACGAGGCTTGTTGTCTTCTTCGAGCTTGCGGCGTAGGTAGCCAATGTAGACCGCCAGAGAATTCGTGCCCGAGTCGAAGTTGTAGCCCCACACGAGATCGAGAATCTGGTCACGGGTCAGGACTTGGCGCGGGTGGTGCAAGAACAACTCCAGCAGGTCAAACTCGATCTTGGTTAGTTCGATCAGGCGACCGCCGCGGTGCACTTCACGCGTTTGGGGATTGAGGGTGAGGTCGTCAAAGCGAAGAACCGTGCCATCGACGTCGCTGACGTTGTGACGGCGCAACAGCGCGCGCAATCGCGCAAGGAGCTCCGCCAAGTCGAACGGTTTCACGAGGTAGTCGTCGGCCCCGACGTCGAGACCCTCCACCCGGTCATTGACCGCGTTGCGCGCGGTCAACATCAAGATCGGCGTCGTGTCGCCCGATCGGCGAATGCGTCGACAGACTTCGAGGCCGTCGATGTCGGGCAGTTGAAGGTCGAGCACCACCGCGTCGGGCGCGCGTAACTGAATGGACTTGAGAGCGGTCGCGCCGTCTTCAAAGAGCTCGACGTCATAGTTCTCCATGCGGAGCGCCCTACCGAGCGCCGAGCGGATCGCCGAGTCGTCGTCAACGATGGCCACGTAGGAGTTGGGAGTAGATGCGGTTGTCACGGCGACTTTCGTTTGAGTAGTTCTTAGGCTCTAGTGTTGCTGTTTGGTATTAAGCGTCATCAGGGATACTTTAAGAATCTTTGAAGATTGCCGCAATTGCAGTGTGTTTCGACAGTGGCGGGTAATTCAATTGGCAGAATGCCGGACTTTGAATCCGGTCGTTGGAGGTTCGAGCCCTCCCCCGCCAGCCAATTGATTTAGAAGCAGACGCTTTCGAGCAACTCGGCCAGTTTGACGGGTTGATCTCCCTGAATGGAGTGGCCGGCCCCCTCGACATGAATGACCTGCGCCGACGGCAGGCGTCGACCCAGCTCCTCTTCGTCGTCGTCGTCCACGACCGAACCAGCCGACATTCCGCGCAGCAGCGTGACGGGCATGGTCAGTGTCGCGACCGTGGCCCAGAGGTCGCCCACCGGAGGAGATTCCAGGGTTGCGGGGGAGTGCCGCTGGTGGCGCCACACCCACGTGCCGTCGTCGCGCTGTATCGCATTGTGCAAGATGCCCCGACGAAGGGAAGAGACCGAGCGAGTCGGATTGTGCTCGACCGTTCGCGCGAGCAGTTCGTCAAAATTGTCGAACGTCGCTGGCCCGTTCACGAAGTTGGTGATGTGACGAGCTTTGTCGGAATTGACGCCTGGCGTGATGTCAATCAGGACGAGACAGCGCACGAGGTCGGGTCGCTCGCTCGCCACGAGAAGTGAGCAGAGTCCGCCGAGCGACATGCCAATGAGCGCCACCGGTTCCGCGCAGAGTTGTTCGACGGCGTGGACGAGATCGCGCGCGTGCGCGCCAATGGCCGAACTGCCGTACGGCGAGGGATCAGAGTGGCCATGGCCCGGCAGGTCGAGGGCGATAAGGGGACGCTGGAGAGCGAGGGCCACCGTGTCGAAGGTGTGGGCGTTCTGCGCGCCGCCGTGAACCAGAACGAGTTCGGGGTCGCCCTCACCCCAGCGCAGTCCGCTCAGTTGACGGAGTCCGTCAACAGCGACGAAGAAACGCTGAACGCTGGGAATCTCAACATCGAGGTCCCATTCGTCGATGTTCTCGTGAAAAAGAGAAAATTCATCGTAGGAATATTCGGACACGCACCAGAGCGTAGAAGATCACTGCTAGAGATAGAAGGGTGAGTCGCCCGACATGTGTGGTCGTGCTCGCCGCGGGCGAGGGAACGAGGATGCGTTCGTCACGCCCGAAACCGCTGCACCATCTCTGCGGTCGCGCCATGGTGCGCTACGTGCTCGACGCCGCGGCCCAGGAGAATGTCCGCGCCACGGTCGTGGTTGTCGGACATCATGCGACGTGGGTTGAGAAGGAACTGAGCGCCGGCGCGTCACCGCTTCGCCCCCTGACCTTCGTCGAGCAGCTCGAACAACTCGGCACCGGCCACGCCGTATCCGTGGCGCTGGCCACGATCGACGACGCGATTGGCGACACCGACGGCGACGTCGTCATTCTGCCGGGCGACACCCCGTTGCTGCGCGCCTCGAGCGTCGCGGCGCTCCTTGAGCGACACCGCGAGCGCCAGGCCGCTCTGACGGTGCTGAGCGCGCACGTCGACGACCCGACGGGATACGGTCGCATGATTCACGCGAAAGACGACACTCTCGAGCGAATTGTTGAGGAACGTGATGCGCTCGAGAGCGAGCGCATCGTTCGCGAAGTGAACACTTCGATCATGGTCGTTCGCCAAAGCCTCCTCGGCCCCGCGCTACGGCGCATCGGACGCCACAACGCCCAACATGAGTACTACCTGACCGACCTGGTGGAAGAGTTGCACGACATGGGCCACCTCACCGAGTCCTGGCAGCTTGACGACGCTAGCGAAGCGCTCGGCGTCAACGACCGGCGCCAGCTCGCTCAGGCCGAACGGATGCTACGCGCGAGGATCAATGACGAGTGGATGGGCCGCGGGGTCACCATGTGGGACCCCACGCAGACGTACGTCGACGCTGACGTCGAGCTGGAGGCCGAGGTGACGTTGCTGCCGGGCACAATTCTGAAGGGGCACTGCGTCATAGGTCGAGGGGCGACGATTGGTCCGAACGCGGTATTGCGCGACGTCGAGGTGGGTGAAAGCGCGACGGTGGGCATGGTGGACGCGACGCACGTTCGTATCGGCGCGGACGCAAACGTCGCCTCATTCGTCGTCTTGAGTCCCGGCGCGGTCGTCACTTCGGGCGAGATCGTGACGCCCCTGACTCTTCGCTCTAACTAGCCCCTCTCGTTCGCGGGTACGCTGGCGCCGTGGAGTCCCTCGCCAAAAGGCGCCTCGTGATCGTGTCGGGGCGCTGTCACCCCGCTCTGGCGATGGACGTGGCCGACAAGCTCGGCGTCGAACTAACCGAAGCCAATCTGCGCGAGTTCGCCGATGGAGAGATCCACTGTCGCATTGATGAATCGATTCGAGGCGCGCACGTCTTCATCATGCAGACCCACGCCTCACCGGTGAACGATTCCGTCATGGAACAGCTCATCATGATTGACGCCGCCAAGCGCGCGTCAGCGAAGAGCATCACCGCGGTCGTGCCAAACTACGGGTACGCCCGACAGGACCGGAAAACGGCCGGTCGCGAACCTATTACGGCCAAACTCGTGGCCGACATGCTCCAAACTGCGGGCGCGACGCGCGTTCTCTCAGTGGACTTCCACTCAGGTCAGATTCAGGGTTTCTTTGATATTCCGGTCGACCACTTAGTCGCCGCGCCCGTGTTAGAGGCGTACCTTAAGGCCAACGCCAATCCCCACGAACTCGTCGTTGTCGCGCCTGACGCCGGACGCGTGAAAGTCGCCGAGCGCTACGCCCAACACCTCGGTTGCGATCTCGCTCTCGTGCATAAGACGCGTCCCCGGGGCGCCGTGAACGTCGCCGAGGCTCGCCACATCGTTGGTGACGTCGATGGTCGACACTGCGTCTTGATCGACGACATGATCGACACGGCCGGCACGATCGTGGCCGCCTGTGACTTGTTGAAGGAACACGGCGCCGGCGAGATCTGGGTCATGGCCACGCACGCGGTCTTTTCGCCGCCAGCGGTTGATCGGCTCTTCAACGCCCCCATTAGTCGCGTCATCGTGACCGACACGTTGCCCCTCGGACCCGAAAAGCGTTTCGAAGGGCTCGAGATTCTCTCGATCGCGCCGATTCTGGCGAACGCCATCGCGGCCATCTTCGACGACACATCCGTGTCGGACATCTTTGGTGGAGAGAACCTGCTGTAGTGGGCGACTTGCGCCGGTGGGACTCGCGACCTAGAACGTAGTGAAGAGCGGTGGAGGAGAGTAAATAGTGACGAGAGTTCGAATCAGTCCCGCACCACCGTTTGGCCCGGGAGGTCAATTTCACGTCGGATTTGTGGGCGGCGGTCCCGGAGGGCCGGGGTGGATCGGCCTTTTCCTGGCGCTCGTACTCATTGTCGCGATCGTCCTTCTCGGCGTGGCGCTGTTTCGCCGTGAACGCCAACTCCGCCAAGACGTCTCAACCGGTCAGGGCGGTTCGCCCGCGGTCGACGCGATAGGCATACTGAATGAGCGCTTCGCTCGAGGCGACATTGACCCGGAAGACTACAAAGTCCGACGGGACTTGCTCCAAGGGACCGCGTAAGTCCAGGCGGACTGGAGCGGCCCCACCCCGGGGCAGTAGACTATTTCTCCTGTGCGTCGCCTTCGGGCCGCCAGCAATTTCTTAGAGGAGTAGTCATGCCACAGGTCACGTTGCACGCGTCGACGAGTCGCGAGCGGGGTTCGGCCAGTTCCCGGCGTCTGCGCCACGAGGGAGCCATTCCGGGTGTCGTCTACGGACACGGTGTTGGGCCGGTTCCGGTCTCAGTGAACGCCAAAGAGTTCCGCACGGCCGTCTCCGGCGAGCAGGGTCTGAACGCGCTCATCACCATGGATGCCGACGGCACGACTTACACGGTCATGGCCCGCGAGATCCAGCGTCACCCGGTCCGCGGCACGGTCTCGCACGTCGACTTTCAGGTTGTTGACCCCAACCAGACTGTTGTCGCCGAAGTGCCGCTGCACCTCGTTGGTGACGCGGTCGAAGTGCGTCACGCCGACTGGGAAGTCGACCAGCAGATGTTCAGCATCGAAGTGAAGACGCGTCCTGACCGCATTCCCCACTCGATTGAAGTTGACATTTCGGAACTGACGGCGGGCGCCGCGATCCGCATTGGCGATCTCGTCTTGCCCGAGGGCGTTGAGGCGGTCGATGATGCATCCATCGCGGTCGTGGCGACCCACGCCGGACGTGCGGCGGCGAAGACCCCCGGCGCCCCCGACGCTGTCACCCCGGAGTAGTTCGCTGTGGCGCTTCGGCGCGCTCGTGAGAAGGACCGACGAGGACAGTCGAGCAGACTGCTCATCGTCGGGCTCGCTAACCCCGGCACGGACTACGAGGGTTCGCGCCACAATGTCGGCGGCGACGCCGTGCGTCTCGTCGTCTCACGCCGCGGTGGTCAACTCAAACTGGAACGTCACCAGCGCGCGCTGAGCGCAACTGTGCCGACGCCGAACGGACCGGTCACCCTCGCAGTCCCGACGATCTTCATGAATGAATCGGGGGCGGCGTTGCCGCCACTTCTACGGCGCACGTCGATGGACGACCTCTCGCGTCTCGTGGTGGTGCACGACGAACTCGATCTGGAACCGGGACGGGTGCAGATCAAATTTGGTGGTGGGCTCGCGGGACATAACGGACTGCGCTCGATCGCTCACACGCTCGGCTCTCAAGAGTTCGCCCGGGTACGAATTGGCATTGGCAAGCCGCTGCGAAAAGAACAAGGCGCCGACTACGTGTTGAAGCGTCCGACGGGCAAGCTGCGCGAATCGTTGGCAGTCGACGTCGCGCTCGCGGCCGACGCCATCGAGGTCTTGCTCGACAACGACTTTGACGCAGCTCAACAGCGCGTGAACGGATCGTGAGCGAGGCCGCACTTCACCGCGTTCTCGAACGCGTCGCACCGAGCCTGCGAGCCTCGGTCGCGTCTGGCTCATTCGTCGCGTCAAGTTTTTCGACGCCGCTCGCTCTCGCCGCCCTGGCGCTTGAGGAAGAACTTGTCGTTGCCGTGACGGCCACGTCCAGCGAGGCCGAGCACGTTCGCGATGCGCTCGCCGCGTGGTTGGGCGAGTCCAACGTTGCGCTCTGGCCCGGGTGGGACACCCACCCTCTCGAGCGCGTCAGTCCCGACAGCCAGGTGATGGCGATGCGATCGCTACTTCGCTGGCGGCTTCGCGAGGGCACAGGTCCCCGCGTCGTCGTGGCCTCAGCGCGTTCCATTGCTCAGGTGCTGTCGCCCGAGCCACTCACCGATCCCGTTGTGCTGCGTCGCGGAAGCGAGATCGAACGCGACCGCTTCGTGGAAGGTCTCGTCGATATGGGGTATCGGCGCGAACAGCTCGTCGAACACCGCGCCGAGATCGCCGTGCGCGGCGGTATCGTCGACGTCTGGCCAGCTCAGAATGACGAACCAGTCCGTCTCGACTTCTTCGGTGACGAAGTCGAACGCCTCACGGTCTTTGATATCGCGACCCAGCGCTCGACCCACGACCTCGACGAGGCCGTCATTGCACCGGCCCGTGAGTGGCTGCCGGGAGCAGTCACGCGCGAACGGGCCGAGGAACTCTCGCGTAGCGCGCCGTGGGCCGAAACCACCTTCGACCGTTTGGCGAACGGGCAACTCTTTGACGGGATGGAAGGGTGGATGGGTCTCTTCGTTACCGAGCCCACCACGCTGTTGGACGAAGTATCGGGCGCTCGCGTGATTGTCGTCGAACCGACTCGCGTGCATACTCGGCTCGACGAGTTGCTCGGTGAAGAGCGCGAACTCACCGACGTCGTCGCGGCGACGTGGCGAGCCAGTGACGAAGTGCCGCTTTTGCATCTGACCTTCGACCAAGTCCTCGACGGTCGGATCAGTCTCAGTCTCGACACGGGCGCCACGGCCTTGGAGTCCACGCTCACCTCACCACCGGTCGTCCAAGGTGACGCGGCCCGGATCGCGGCACACGTACGCGGATGGTCGAAGAACCGTCGCGGCGTGATTCTGACGTCGACGCCGGGCGCCATCGACCGCATGGCCGATCAACTGCGCGCCGAAGGGCTCGACGTGACGACCGACCCGGAGAGGGTCTTGGAGGCGCGCCTCAGCGTGCTCGAGAGTTCCCTTCCGTCGGGGTTCTTTCTCGACGAGCCCGAGGTTGTCGTCTGGAGCGAGAGCGACCTCACCGGTCGGCGCAGTCAACGTCGAGTGGCGCGTACGCGCACGAGGAACGTCGACGGATTCTTCGACGATCTCTCAGTGGGCAGTTACGTGGTGCATCGCCAACACGGGGTGGCGCGCTTTTCGGGCACCACCACGCGAGCCATCAACGGCGTCACCCGTGACTACCTCATTCTCGAGTTCAAAGATGGCCGTAGCTACTGGCCCACGGAACAGATTGACGCACTCACTCCTTACACGGGGGGCGACGGCCCAGCGTTGTCGCGTATGGGCGGCGCGGAGTGGCAAAAGACGCGCGCGAAAGCGCGCGCCGCGGCGTTTCTCGTCGCCCAAGAACTCGTCGACCTCTATCGACTGCGGACCGTCGCCGAGGGCCACGCCTTCAGCCCCGACACTGCGTGGCAGCGAGAGATGGAAGAGCTCTTCCCCTACACGCTGACGGCCGACCAGGCCCAAGCGATTGTCGACGTGAAGACCGACATGGAATCGCCTCGCCCCATGGACCGATTGGTCTGTGCCGACGTGGGATTCGGCAAAACTGAGGTTGCGTTGCGTGCCGTGTTCAAGGCGGTGCAGGACAACTATCAAGCGGCCATACTCGTGCCCACGACCTTGCTCGCGAGCCAACACTTCGCCACGTTTAGCGAGCGCTTCGCCGGCTTTCCAGTGAAGGTGGCGCTGCTCAGTCGTTTCGTCGACGACGTCGAGACCAAAGCGACGCTCGAAGGCCTCGCCGATGGAACGGTGGACGTCGTCATCGGAACGCACCGTCTCCTCAGCGAGACTGTTTCGTTCAAGAAACTGGGACTGCTCGTCGTGGACGAAGAGCAGCGCTTCGGCGTGACGCACAAGGAGTCGATCAAATCGCGCTCGGTTGGCGTGGACGTCTTGACCTTGAGCGCGAGTCCCATACCGCGCACCCTGGAGATGGCCTTCACGGGAATACGCGATCTCTCGATGATCACGACACCCCCGGCCGATCGGCGACCGATCCTTACTCACGTCGGCGAGTACAACGAACCGGCCGTCGTGGAGGCGATTCGTCGCGAGTTATTGCGCGAGGGTCAAGTCTTCTTCGTGCACAACCGCGTGACCGACATCGATCAGGTGGCGCGACGACTCGGCCAACTGGTGCCCGACGCGCGCGTCGCCATCGCTCACGGACAGATGGATGAAGGTTCGCTTGAGCGCGTCATGATCGACTTCTGGGAGAGGCGCTTCGACGTTCTCGTGTGCACGACAATCGTGGAGTCGGGCATCGACCTTCCGTCGGTGAACACCCTCATCGTCGATCGCGCGGAGCGACTCGGGCTCGGTCAGTTGCACCAGTTGCGCGGACGTGTGGGACGCAGTGGTCAGCGCGCGTACGCCTACTTGTTTCACCCGGCGGATCAGGTCTTATCAGAAACCGCCTACGAGAGGTTGCGCACGATTGGCGACAATACCGCGCTCGGCAGCGGCTTCAAGATCGCCATGCGCGACCTCGAGATCCGTGGCGCGGGGAACCTGCTCGGTCACGATCAGTCGGGTCCCGTGGCAGCCGTGGGCTACGACCTCTACGTACAGCTCGTCGCTGAAGCGGTCGCGGACGCCCGAGGATTTTCTGTCCCCGAAGTCACGCCGATCAACCTCGACGTCCCCGGCGAAGCGCACTTGCCCAAGACCTACGTGGAGGCCGATGACGCGCGTCTCGAGGCGTATCGCCGCCTGGCGGGCGTCGCTACGCTCGACGAGCTCGAAGACCTGCGTACCGAGTGGATCGACCGTTATGGCGCATTACCCGCGTCGGCGCTAGGGCTGCTCGAACTCGCGCAACTACGCCTGGTCTGTTTGGAATACGGCGTCAGTTCAGTCATCGTCATGCCCGCGCGCGTGGGGGTGAGATCGCGTCCCATTGTGCGTTTCGGACCGGTACATCTCGCGCTCAGTCAACAGATGCGCGTTCGTCGAGCGTACGGTTCAAACGCCTACAACGAGTCGACGCGCGAGTTCCGCGTGGAACGTGCACCGAGCGAGGTCACGCCCGCGGCGATCACGGCATTGGTACACGACGTCCACGCCGCGACGACTGAGGCCGTCTCGTGACTCGGTAGCATGACAGGGTGCGTCGCCTCATAGCCCTGTTTGTCGTTGCTCTTTTGGGCGCAGCTTTTTATGGAATCAGCGGCGCCTCGTCGGGAGTCAGCGCGAACCACGAAGGCGTGTCGAGCTACACGCTGAGTTCGGAACTCTCGGCCATTGCCTATAACCCCGTCCTCAAGTGTTACGTCAATGCTCTGGATCCGACCAGCTACACGGTGGGCGCCGGCGGCGACAGCGTGAAGGCGAGTGGCGCGGCGGTGTGGGCCAACTTTCGCGTTGAGGGTCTGGCGATCAGTCAATACGTCACCTCGACTCTGAAGTACCACCCCACTGCCGCGCAGTTGGCGGCAGCGAAAACGTCACTTGAGAGCGAGATGACCCAAGAGGCGGCGAACGCTTCGCCCGCGTGCACTGGGACGGCCGCGGAGGCCGTCGCAGAGATGCCCGCGGAGATGCAGAGTTCGGAGATTCAGTCACAGGCCACGTCGCTCTACCTCGTGAAGAAACTAAATGAGACGATTCCCCTCACTGTCGCGAACATGAAAACGTACTACAAGGCGCACCAGTCGGACTACGACACCCTGTGCGTGTCCATTGCCCTCGTCGAGCCCGCGAGCGTTACCGCATTTGACGCGGCCGAAGCGGCGGGCGACAGCGTGGCGACCCTCGCCAAGGACTACTCCCAGGACGCCTCAGCGAAGAAAGGTGGGGCCTACGGCTGCTTCGCGCCGTCGAACGAGTCCTTCTCCAGCGTGCGCGCAGATGTGGCGTCGGGTAAGTTCGACACCTTTCCAACCACGCCTCAGTACATCGACTACAACAGCGGCGAGTACGCGCTTTTCGTCGCTGTCACCAAGCGCACTCACACTTCGTACTCTCAGTCCGCGGAGGCCGTGTTGAGCGACCTCCAGAACTTGAACGCCCAAAATGCCACCAAAGTGAAGAACTCGTTGCTCTACGCCGCGGCCGTCCACATCGATCCCTCCTTTGGTCAGTGGGGGCTGAACACCACCGGGCCCGAAGTCTTCGCGCCCGCGGTTCCCGCGAAGGACAACGTCACCGGAGCGACGACGCTCGCTTCAGGTTCTTCCACCTATAAGTGACCCCCGTCGTACGCGTCGTCGGACTTGGGCCCAGCACCGCTGAGCACATCACCGAGCGCACCGCCCGACTGATCCGTGAATCGCCGACCGTTCGTTTTCGCACGGTGGTGCACCCGAGCGCGCTTCACTTTGGCGAGGTCACCAGCTACGACGAGTTCTACGAGCGCGCCAACTCCTTTGACGAGCTCTACGAAGAGATCGTTGACGACCTCGTGCGCCTCGCCCTCGAGACGACCGGCGGCGAGGTTCTCTACGTGGTGCCCGGTTCGCCGGTGGTGGCTGAGCGCACGGTAGAGCTGCTGCGCGAGCGCGACGACATCGAGGTCGTCACCGAGCCGGCCGTCTCCATCATCGACGTCGCGTGTGCGTCGCTCGGTCGCGATCCGATGAACGTCGGACTGCGCGTCCTCGACGCGTTGGCTTCGAGCGACGACGTGCGAGGACCCGGACCGATTCTCCTGCTGCAGACCTACTCTCCGGAAATTCTGGCGAACGTCGCCGACCGACTGCCGGGCTCGGGCGACGTGACGATCCTGCATCACCTTGGATTGGACGACGAACTCATCTTGACGTGCCGGGCGGACGAGCTGACGAACTTTCGGGCCGCCGATCATCTGACGTCGTTGTGGGTCGAGGACTTTCGTGACGCCGGAGTGGCGATGAGTGACCTCGTCGATGTCACCACGCGACTGCGGGCAGAGTGCCCGTGGGATCAAGAACAGACGCACGCGTCGCTGACGCGTCATTTGCTCGAAGAGGCCTACGAAGCGCTTGACGCGTTGGAGGCGTTCGTTCGCGCGTCGGACGAGGACGCGCTCGACGACGTGCTGGTGCATCACGTCGAAGAGGAACTCGGCGATCTCTTGTTCCAGGTTCTCGTTCACGCCGAGCTCGGCGATGAAGAGGGCAACTTCAACTTGGCGTCCATCGCCGACAGCGTGCGCGACAAACTGATCGGGCGTCACCCCCACGTCTTCGGTGACGTCACGGTCGCCAACGCCGACGAGGTCGCGGCGAACTGGGAGACGCTGAAGCAGACAGAAAAGGGACGCGACAGCATCACCGACGGTATTGCTTGGCAGTTGCCGGCGTTGACCCTGTACACGAAACTTCTGCGCAAAGCCGCGTTGGTCAACATCATGGTTGAACCGGGTGACGTCTCGCGTCAACGAGCCCTCGACGCGATCGCGGCGCTCACGTTTGACCTTGACGCGGTGGGCGACGGAACCTCCTCGTCGAACGTGTCGGCGGCGTGGGGCGACGCACTCAGCGCACTCGTCGCGGCGGCACGCTTCGCCGGCGTCGATCTCGAGGGAGCGTTGCGCGAGCGCGCGATGATGCTTCGCGACGCGATTCGAGACTCCGAAGTGACAAAACCAGCCGAGTAACGTTGGTCTCAAACTGAGGAGACGCATATGAGCGCGATTGAAGTTGTCCTGGGCCGCCAAATACTCGACTCGCGAGGCAATCCCACCGTCGAAGCCGAGGTGCATCTCGAGTCGGGCGCCATTGGACGCGCGGTCTCCCCGTCGGGCGCCTCCACGGGCATTCACGAAGCCGTCGAACTGCGAGACGGCGGCAAAGAGTGGGGCGGCAAGGGCGTCATAACGGCCGTCAACTTCGTGAACGGCGAGATCAGCGACGCCCTGGAGGGCTACGAAGCTGAGGATCAGCGCGCGGTGGACTTCGCGATGATCGACCTCGATGGCACCGATAACAAGGGGCGACTGGGGGCCAACGCGATCCTCGCGGTCTCGCTTGCCACGGCGAAGGCCGCCGCCATCGAAAGCGACCTGCCGCTCTATCAGTACCTCGGTGGCGTGAACGCGCACATACTGCCCGTGCCCATGATGAACGTCGTTAATGGCGGCGCGCACGCGAAGAACACGATCGACTTTCAAGAGTTCATGGTCATGCCCATCGGCGCGGCCTCGTTCAGCGAGGCGCTGCGCTGGGGGACTGAGACGTACCACGCGCTGAAGGGCATCTTTGAGAAGCGTGGACTGCACACGGCCGTCGGCGACGAGGGCGGCTTCGCGCCGGACCTTCCCGACAATGAGACCGCGGTCAAGGTGCTGGTGGAAGCCATCGAGGCGACGGGACGCATACCGGGTGTGGACGTCGCGATCGCGATGGACCCCGCGGCGAGCGAGTTCTACCGTGACGGCGCGTACCACCTCGATGGCGAGGGACGCGTGCTCTCGAGCGACGAGCTGGTCGACTACTGGGTCGATCTGTGCGGTCGTTATCCCATCGTCTCGCTCGAAGACGGCATGGCCGAAGAGGACTGGGACGGGTGGGCGTCGTTGACGTCGCGCCTCGGCGACAGGGTCCAACTCGTCGGCGACGACATTTTCGTGACCAACGTCACGCTGTTGCAAAAGGGCATCACTCGTGGTGTCGCGAACTCCGTCTTGGTGAAACTGAACCAGATTGGAACCCTCAGCGAAACCCTCGACACGGTGCGACTCGCGAACCTGAATCGTTACAGCGTCGTCATTTCGCACCGTTCGGGCGAGACCGAAGACGTGACGATTGCTGACGTGGCGGTCGCGACGAACGCCGGACAGATAAAAACTGGTGCTCCGGCGCGTTCCGACCGGGTCGCGAAGTACAATCAGTTGTTGAGAATTGAAGAACAGCTCGGTGATCAAGCCCGCTTCGTCGGGGCTTCGTCACTGTCGGGAGCGTCAGGTGTCAGCAACTCATAGCGTCAACGCGCCACATCGCAATCGCTGGATGTTGCCTCTCGCCGTCGTGGTGGCCGCCATCATGATGGTTGGCTGGTTCCCGGCGAGCGCACTTTGGCATCAGCAGGCCCAACTCAACTCGACTGCGAGCGAGATCAAGGCCGTTCAACGCCAAGAGGCGATCTTGACCAACGAACGAAAGACCGACGACACGAAGGCAGCCGCCACCCAGCTCGCGCGCGCGCAGTACCAACTCGTCAACCCCGGCCAGAGTCTGATCCAGGTTCTGCCGGGCGACTCCAACGGTCAGGTCTCGGCGAACTCGGTCGACCCAGGATTTCAGCCGCTCGTCTCGCCGTCATCGGCCGCACCGAACACCGAAACGTCGTCAACGAGTACGTCGGCGACGCACAAGTCTTCTAAAGGATTCGTCTCGCGCTTGGAGCGCACGCTCGAGTTTTGGCGTTGACCTTTCACGACGCCTCGGACGATGATCAGATACTCGTGGAAGCGTTGATTGGTCGACCGCTCGCCGGGCGCTTCGCCGTCGTCGTGCGCGGTGGCGACGGTCGCCCGATCGTCATTGAGAATGAACCTCACCTGCGCGACGGTACGCCCATGCCCACGCTTTTCTGGCTCGTCGATCCGCAGTTGCACGACGCCGTCAGCCGCCTCGAGAGCGATGGAGGCGTCCACCGATTCGAAGAACTGGTCGACGCAGACGAACTCCAACGTACGCACGACGACTACGCGCGACGTCGCCGCGACGCCACCGTGCGTATCGACCTCGTGCAAGCCTCGGGGGGAGTGGGGGGCACGCGCGTGGGAGTCAAATGTTTGCACGCTCATCTCGCCAACTTTCTCGTCGGCGCCCGCGATCCCGTGGGCGAACTCGTCGCTGCCGATCTGCAGCTCGGGTCGTATGAGCTCGAAGACGTCCGTGGTTGAGGTCGTCGCCGCCTTCGACTGTGGGAGTAACTCAACGCGATTGCTGATCGCCGACGCCGACGGCCGAGCGCTCGTTCGCTCCATGCACATCACTCGACTGAGCCAGGGAGTAGACGCGTCCGGCTCGTTGTTGGTCGACGCTATGGAGCGAACTTTCGTCGTGTTGCGCGAATACCGCGCCGCGTGCGACCACGAAGGCGTGACGCGCGGTCGGCTCGTCGCCACGTCCGCCGTGCGTGACGCCACGAACGGCGAAGAGTTTCTGCGCATCGCTCGCGACATCGTCGGCGTTCCCGCGAGCGTGCTCGCTGGAGAGGAAGAAGCGGCGCTGTCCTACGCCGGGGCGACGAAGGATCTCGCCACCAGCGACAACCCAACGATGATCGTCGACATTGGTGGGGGATCCACCGAACTCGCGGTCGAGCTCGACGGCACTCTCGTGAGCTACTCCATGCAACTCGGTTGCGTGCGGATCACTGAACGCGCCCTGGGCCGCGGAGTGGTGGACGAGGCGCACGACCTCGCCGCGCGCGCGATGATCGACGAGGAACTCAAGCGAGCCTTCGCCGCTCGCCCCGAGTTTGAACGCGTCGTAGGACACGTGCGCCTGGTGGGCCTCGCCGGCACCGTCGCCACGCTCGCCCAAATGGACGCGGGACTTCGCGAGTACGACCGTGACGTCGTGCATCACCGGGCGCTCTCTCTCGAGACAGTGGACCAGTGGCGCGACCTGCTCGCTAGCGAGACACCCGCCGAGCGACTGGGTCACCCGGGGATGGTTGTCGGGCGCGAAGACGTGTTGGCGGCTGGGCTGTACGTGCTCGACGCCGTTATGCGTCGCTTCGGCGTCGAGGCGCTATTAAGTTCCGAGAACGACATTTTGGACGGAATTACCGAATCGCTACTCATCCTCTGAGATTGCGCCCGTCACGGTGACCTGTAACGATGGTGAGGTGAGAAACCACTCATGGTAACGACTCGTAGCGCCATCTATTCGCCCATTACCCTGCACGGGCGCCGTATCGTGCTGCGAACGATGAACGAACAGGACTACCCGGCCTGGCACGAGGTGCGCACCCGTGGTCGCGATTGGCTCCTCAAATGGGAGCCGCGCTCGGCACACGCGTCGCACTTGGCCGAAGACCACCGCAGTTTCGTGAGCCGATGCGCCATTCGAGAACGCGAACGCCAGATCGGGACGGGGTTCGGTTTTGGCATCTTCGTCGACGGCCGATTCGTGGGCGAGATCACTCTGTCGTCGATTCAGCGTGGCCCTCTGCAGTCGGCCTACATCGGATACTGGATTGACGAGGCCGTGGCCGGCCAGGGACTCATGCCCGAAGCAGTCGTGACAATGCTGCAGTACGCCTTCGAGTCCTTGCGCTTGCACCGCGTCGAGATCAACATCATTCCGAGAAACGCTCCGTCGCGTCGCGTGGTGGAAAAGCTCGGACTTCGCTTCGAGGGAATCTCTGAACGGTATCTGGAGATCGACGGCGCCTGGGAGGATCACGCGCGCTACGCGATCACCGCCGAAGAGTGGAGCGACCGAGCGCCCGAACTCGTGACGGACTGGTTAATTCCCCAGCATCACTAGACGGCTTCGTAACTACGTCCGCGCAGTTCGCCGAGAGTGGTGGTGCGAAGCGTCCCCTTCAAGACCGAGGCGACGCCGAGTCCGCCGGGACCGCCGTCACGACCAACGACCAGAAGCGCGTTCTCTTCACCACGCGCCAGGACGAGACCTTGCAGACGCGCCTCGCGCGCGACTTGGGCAACCTCTTCGACGCTCACGTCGGGCGCCAGCTCGACGACAATGTTTTCGTAGTGAGTCGTTCTGATGCCGCGAATGTCGTGCAGCATGGTCCAGGCGTCGTGCATCGGGCGCACGGACGAGCCAGGGACGTCTTGCCAGGTGACGAGAAGTGGCTTGACGCGAAGTCCGAGCTGGTCAGCGAGGTAAAAGAGCTCGACGTCAAAAGCGAACCGATCAACCATCGCGAGTAACGCGAGGAGTCTCGCGGGTCCGAGTTGAAAGCCCTTGCAGCCGCACTGCGTGTCGCGTTGGCCGGTGTGGGTGTAGTGGTGCACGAAGCGATGGAATACCGATCCGCTCACAGTGCGTAGTCGCGACCCGTAGGCGATGCGTCCCGCCACCGCGCGGGTGCCGGGAACGAAGTCGCTACCGAGCAGCGCCGTCGTATAGAGAGGAAGTTGGGCCGGATCGATGGCCATGTCGGCGTCGGCGGTGATGACGTTGGTGCCGCGCGCGAGTCCCATACCGAGTCGCAGGGCCGCGCCCTTGCCTAAGTTGCTGGGCTGTTGAAGAAAGAGAGCGTGCTCCAAGTGACCGTAGACCTCGTGGGCGCGTTTCAGCGTGTTGTCGCTTGAGCCGTCGTCCACCACGATGACTTCGACGTTGGACTCTCCAAGGACCTCAAGCGTTGGTGCGAGTCGGTCGTAGCCGGCTTGCAGCCGCGCGGTTTCGTTGAACGCCGGAATGACGAGAGTGAGATCGATCATTAGTTAAGGACGAGCTTCGCCGATCAGTCCCGCCGTGAAGAGCGGGGCGTACGACACGTCGGTGCCGGTGTACGGCGCGGCGATCGTTGTGTCGATACCCCACTTCCCCGAACCGACGTACATGACAACGTGGTCAACCTCGTCGTCGCCGTCGAGGTTGTAATAGAACAACAGGTCGCCGGGCTGTAAGTCAGTCGGAGCCACGTGCAGCATGTCCGGCCACTGGGTTTCGGTGGTGCGGGGAATGGAGATTCCAGCCTTGCCCCAGGCCCACTGGACGAGTCCGGAACAGTCAAAGCCCACTCCCGGCGTCTCGCCACCCCAAACGTAGGGCACGCCGATCTGACTCTCGGCGTACTTGACAGCTGCCAGGCCCTGGGCGGTGCCGGCGACTTCGGCGATGGTGACGGTCGAAGTGGCTGCCTGCTCGGCCTCGATGACCTCATTGGCCGCGTTCTGTCCTCCGACTTCAGTCGCCGCAGTGACGGCTTGCTCTTCGCCGGCCGTGTTTTTGTCCTTCGCCGCGATGGCGCCCTGTTGGATCTCGTAGTTGATGATCTGTACCCGGTACTGGGCGGTCACGTTGGCCAGTTCGGTTGACGTCTGATTCTCGAGCGCGACGTTGGCCCTGAGGAGTGACTGCATCGCGTAGGTCTGTTGCTGAGCCTTGGCGCGTTGACTGGCCGCGCGGGCGCGCTGCGCGGCGACCTTGGCGACGGTGTGCTTGAGCGAGGACTGCTCTCGCTGAAGTTTGGCCTCGAGTGCGCTGAGGTCACCGATGACCTCATTCTGATAGACCTTCTCGGCACTGCTCCTGTTGACGTTCTGATTGAACAAAGAGATGATCTGTGATTGCGAGACACCCAGCACGAAAGCGCGCACGACGGCAACAGACACCTTCTTCTTCGTGGCGTTGACTTGGGTACGTTTCTTCGTCTCTTTGACCTTGAGGTTCGCGATGTTGGCGTCGAGCGTGTTGATGTTGCCGTTAATCGAGGCCAGGTTGGCCTCGTCGGCGTCGTATTCGTTGGCCGAGATCTCGCTGCGCTTTTCTTGACGCGCAAGGGCGGCCGACAGGTCCGCCATGGCCTTTTGGCTCTCTCCGATCGAACGGGCCCACGCGGGAGTTGGCACGACGAGCCACGATCCGCTCAATGCAGCCGCAAGGAGAAGAGAAATAATTCGAATCGTGCTCCGACGACGCACGCGCAACATATGAATCAAGCCTAGTTACGCCACCTTGGAAAACCCGTTGTTTAAATGAAATCGTTACTTTGCATTATCGTTACGACGCATCCGTGCTGCGCGGGGGCGTAGCCCAATTGGCAGAGGCAGGGCGCTTAAACCGCCTCCAGTGAGGGTTCGAGTCCCTTCGCCCCTACGCAGCGTGGGCCATGCAGAATTTTTAGTAGCGTTGAAGGGTGGCGAAAAGCACTTCAGGTAAATGGGTTAGTCGTGTGGGCGCTGCAGGTGGCGGAAAGACCTATCAAAAAACCCGTCCCTCCAATTTTTATGGGGCTCTTATCGTCATCGTGGTTCTTGGCCTCGCGCTGACCGCATATTCGCGCTACGAGTACCAAAACCCAGTGAAGCACCACAAGGTGGTGGTCTCGCCGGCGATCGGATCGGTCCAGTACGCCGCACTATCCATCCAGGACTGTGGCGTGACGCTGCCCTATTTGGTGTCGGACACCACCTACAAGGGCGGCGGTTTCATCGTCGGTGGTGACGACGTGGTCCGCCTGACCCCTCTGACGGCCGCCGATGCGGGTAATAACGCCACCTTGAAGACCTTCGCGAGCGAGTACTCCGGACTCACCGCAACGTCGAAGGAACTAGCTGTTCCCAAGGGCGCGGGCATCGCGAACCCCAAGACGACCTTTAAGAACGGCGAAGCGTGCGGTTCGACGACGAAGTATGCGGGTAAGACCGGCAAGGTCGTCTACGCCTACTGGTCCACGTTGGGCCAAGAGAAGCCGACGTTGACCACGAATCCCGCCAAGATCAAGTTCACGAAGGATCTGCGCGTGACATTGGCCTTCGAGCCGACTGGTGTGACTCCGACCGCACCGTCTGCGAAGAGCGAAGAGTTAATGGTGGAAGACGCCACGACGCCGACCACGACAACGACCACGCCGACGGCGACGACGACAACCACCGCGCCACTCTCGACAACAACGACGACGCCAACGACGACGACCACCAAGGGTTGAGATTGCAGGCGATCATTCTCGTCGGGGGAAAAGGCACGAGGCTTCGCCCGCTCACCTACGAGACTCCGAAGCAGATGCTGCCGCTCGTCGGTGTGCCGATGATCGAGTGCGTGCTGGAATCCCTGGCCCGCCACGGCGTGACCGACGCGGTGCTCTCCCTGGGCTACCTGCCCGACCGATTCACTGAGGCGTACCCCTCGAACCTCATTAAAGGCGTGCGCGTCGCCTACGCCGTGGAACCGGAGCCGCTCGACACCGCCGGCGCCATTCGCTTCGCCGCCACCTTCGCCGGTGTCGACGAGACGTTCTTGGTCGTGAACGGCGACGTCGTGACCGACCTCGACGTCACGAAGCTTCTCGCGTTTCATGCCGAGCATGAGGCCGAGGCAACCATTGCCTTGCACCCGGTGGAAGACCCGTCACACTTCGGCGTCGTCCCGACGGCCGAGGATGGACGGGTCATCGCCTTCGTGGAAAAGCCGCCCGCCGGCGAAGCGCCGACGAACCTCATCAACGCTGGCACGTACGTCTTCGAGCCGCGCGTACTGGACCGCATTGCTGCGACCGGGCGGGTCAGCGTCGAGCGCGATACCTTTCCCGCCCTGGCGGCCGCCCACACGCTCTTCGCCATGGCCGATCACGCCTACTGGCTCGACACGGGAACGCCCCAGCTCTACCTACAGGCCAACGTTGACATGTTGAAAGGGCGTAACGAACAACACGACTTCAAGGGGGTTGAGGACGGTTCGTGGCGATCCAGCTCGGCCACCATCGACTCGTCAGCGATCCTCATGAATGCGGTCGTCGATGCCGGCTGCGTCGTCGGAGCCGACGTGGTGCTCGAAGACTCCGTTTTGCTGCCGGGCGCAATCGTTCAGAGTGGCTGCGAGATTCGCTCGTCCATCATCGGACCCGAAGCTGTCATCGGGACCGGTTCTCAACTCGGTCCGACCTGCGTCGTCGGCGCGAAAGAGCACGTGGCGCCGGACTCTCGCCTCTTTGGCGACGTGCGTCTCGGCGGCGTCTGACTCAGCGAAAGAGGTCGTCGTGCTTCGAACGCACGATGTTGTCGCCAATCGATCCGGGACCAAAGAAGGATTCGTCGAGCCCACGCACGAGGGCAAAGGGTGTTGCGGCCGCCTTGTGCAGTACGAGGTTGGCCGCGCCGGCAATCTCGTCGGCGATGGCCACTTCTGTCGCCTCCAGTAATCGACCGTTGGCGTCGAGCGTGCCGCGCAGATCGAGCAGCGGCTTGAGACCCGCCGATCCGAGTGCCACGTCCGTGACGCCTTGACGCCACACGCGACCGAAGGTGTCGGTAATGATCACGGCCACATCCACGTCGAGGCGTCGGCCCAACTCCGCGCGTAGTCGCCTCGCCGAGCGATCGGGATCCTTCGGTAAAAGCACCGCCGTACCGTCGTCGGTGTTGGAGAGATCGACTCCGGCGTTGGCGTTAATGAAACCGTGGCGCGTTTCGGTGATGCGCAGGGTGCCGCGGCGTCGAAGGACGCGCACCGACTCGCCTTCGACGATGGCCACTTTGTGTTCCTCGGTCCCGTCGTAGGCGACGACTTGGCCCTCAGACTTTGAGACGACCTTGCTGGTCACGATCACCAGGTCGTGGTGGCTGAGCGTTTCGCCGGCCGTCGCGAGGGCGTCGATCAGTATGGTCACGAGATCGTCTCCGCGCTGCACCTTGACGGGGCTCGCGAGAGCCGTCAGGTGAAGCTCGCTCACGACAGCACGACCTTCGCCAGGCGACGCGCGTTCTCGGGCTCGGCCATGATCGTGGTCGTGACTTCAACGCGCGCTCCGCGACCTCGTATCGCGTCCGCGAGTGCGGCGTCAGCCTCGTCGATGATCCAGGTACCGACGAGGTCGCCGTAGAAGTCGACCACGCCGAGAGCGCTCGACTCGTAGCCCAGTTCTCGCATCAGACGATCGGCGGGTCCTTTTAGGGCGGCGCCTTGAATGATCGGAGAGACGGCCACGACGTCGCCGCGCCGGGCACGCAGGGCCTCGCGAACCCCTCTGACCTGGAGAATTGGGTCGATGGAAATGATGGGATTCGAGGGCGCGATCACCAGTCGAGAGGACTCGGCCAAAGCGCGTTCGACGTCGTGCGTTGCGCGGGCGCTGTCCACGCCGGTGATCTCGACGCCGCTCACCACCACGTCATGGTGGCGTTGCACGAAGTACTCCTGAAAGCTCAGCCGACCGCCCGCGGTGAGAAACTCCGTCGCGATCGGGTCATCGCTGACGGGAAGCAGCGTTACTTTGACGCCGTGGTGCGCAGAGAGTTCGCGAGTGACGTCGGTCTTAGTGGCACCTTCGGCCAAGCGCTGACTTCGATAGAGGTGCGTCGCGAGGTCGCGGTCGCCCAGTCGAAACCAGGCCGCGCCACCGAGTGCGCTGAGCTCGTCCATTACGCGCCACGTTTCACCGCGCAGCCCCCAGCCGAGTTCGTCGTTGTTGAGCCCAGCCAAGGTATAAGTAATCGTGTCCAGATCGGGACAGATGGTCAGACCGTGCAGGACGAGATCATCGCCAACGTTGACAATCGCCGTGAGTTCGCTTGGATTGACGACGTCGCTCAAGGCGCGCAGTAATCGCGCTGCCCCGACACCTCCACTGAGAACCGTAATCACCTTCGAAACCTTAGAGGCGCGTGGATAACATCGAGTGGTGAGCACCCTTGACGACGACTGGCCCGGTACTCCGGCCTACGTCGTACTGCGTATGAACGGTGGAACCGTCGAGCGGGTGGCCGAGCACGGTGACCTTGAGGCAGTGCGCCCGTGGGCGTCGGTGACGAAACTGGCGGTGGCGATGGCCTTCGGCGTCGAGATGGACTGGGACCTGCATAGCTACACCGAGATGGTCGGGCCCCAGGGCGCGAACTACGCCAATCTTTTGTCGCACTCGAGCGGACTCGGACTCGAAGAGAGCGACCCAGTGGTCCCCATCGGCACGAAGAGGATCTACTCGAACTACGGCGTGGAGCTCGCGGTGTCCGCGCTGGTCGGCGAGAATCCCGCGGCGGAGTGGTTGAACGACCGGGTTTTTATCCCGTTGGGGATGACGACAACGTCACTGGTCGACCGTCCGTCCGCCGGAGTGAGTGGCTCGACGAACGACCTTGCGACATTCGCACTCGCCTGGATGCGCTCAGATCTCGTCGCGCCGGCGACGCGCGATCGCCTCATACGACCGTATCTGCCTGATCTCGCGGGCATCGTGCCCGGCTTTGGGCGCTTCACCCCGTGTCCGTGGGGCATGGGTCCCGAAGTTCGTGGCGACAAAGAACACTGGATGGGCGACTGGCCTCCGCGTAGCTTCGGGCACTTTGGCCAGAGCGGCTCGCTGTTGTTGGTAAACGCGGACGAGGCCATCGCCGTCGTGGCGACGAGCACTGAGCCCTTTGGCCCGTGGGCGGTCTCGCTCTGGCCGCGCTGGACAAGTGCGGCTCGCGCGTTGGCCATCGCTCCGTGAGCGCTGACGTCCCTCGAGTCGCGCTCGACCTCGACGGGTCGCTCGAATCTCTCGGCAACTCAATGACCGACCTCGCCGACGCCCTCGACGCCACTCACGAATGTGAACTCGTGCGTTTTCATTCTCTGAGCGCCCCGCGATCTCCCTATGAAGCACGAATTCCAGGACGAGCTCTCTGGTCACCGTTCTGGCGCCGGGGTCTCGGGATCGCGGTCGACCGTTTTCTCGAGCCCGTTGACGTTGTGCACGTGGCCGGCCGAGCAACGCCGCCAACCAGGGCCACGCCCCTCGTGGTGTCGGTCGATGACCTTCGCCCTCTGCGCGGTGAGTCCCGCGAGTACCAAAGGATTACTCAACTACGCCGGGCGGTTGATCACGGTGCTCTCCTCGTTGCATCGACACGCAGCGCGAGTCACGAGGTACTGCAGGTACTCGGCGTTGATCGGGCCCGTGTGGTCGTCGTTCCTCCCGCCGTTCCGATCGTCGAGCCCACCGTTGACGGCGCTGCATTGGTGGTCAACCTCACGGGCGTGGTCGAACCATTCTTGAAGATGGCGCCGGAACTCGTGGCTTTCGCCGAACAGCGCGGGACTCACGTTGACGTGGTTGCCAGCGCGGCGATGGCCCAGCGCATCCGTGCGAGTGGTGTCAACGTGCAGATGCACCCTCGTAGCGAAGCACGTCAGGCGCTGGCCAACGCCCGCGTCGTCCTGCACATCTCCGACGGCGCACGATTTCCATCGTTCGCGATCGCAGCCCTCGCGGCCGGGGTGCCCACCATTGCCCGAGCGACGGCTATCAACCGCGAACTGCTGAGCGGCGCCGCCGCGTTGACCGAGAGTGACGACGACGTTGTGCCGCTGCTCGAGGATCTCTGGGATAGTCCGGCGAGACGTGCGATCACCATCGCCGCCGGGCGCTCGCGCGCCCAGGACTTCGCTCCCACGAACGCGGCACGTGCGTACGTCGCGCTCTATCGCGAAGTCGTGCGAGGCTAAGAGGCGTGACTCGCGCCGTCAGTATTACCCTCGATCAGTTCTATCGTCCGCAACCAGGCGGTATTGCCACATACGTGCGCGGGTTGGTGCGCGGGCTCGCTTCGCTTGACGACGACTCGCTGACGGTGACCGGCGTCGCGCCGACCGGCTCGCCTCACCAATCGATCGACGACCTCGAAGTGAAGCGCGTCACTGCCCCGTTGCCAGTCGAAGCGCTGACCAGGCTTTGGTCTCATTGGCCGCTCGGGGTGCCGAGAGCTAGCGACGTTGTTCACGCCACATCGTTGGCGGGCCCGTATCGCGGAGGCGCAAAACGCGCGATCCACTCGCTCGCGCTCCACGATCTCTTGTGGCGTGACGAGCCGAGTGCCAGCACGCCCAGAGGTATTCGCTTTCACGAGCAGCGCCTCCAACTACTTCGACAACGCGGTGACGTGCGCGTCATTCTCACGGCACCCGGAATGGTGGGACGCCTCGTCGCGGAAGGATTCGCGCCGGAACGACTCCACGAAGTTCGCCTCGGAGTCGACGATGACAACGTGGTCCCCGACAGTGAAGAGATTGTACGAGCGTTCCTCCTCGAACGCGGCGTCACGGGGCCCTTTACCCTCTATGTGGGCACGATGGAGCCGAGAAAGAATCTCGAACGACTCATCTCCGCGCACGCCGCCGCAGTCATCCACTACGACGAACTGGGCACATTGGTTTTGGTCGGACCGACCGGCTGGGGGAAAGTCGATAGTGCTGACGCTGTCGTCCTCGGCGTCGTTGAGAGATCAATTCTGAAGGGCCTGTATCGTGACGCGAATGTCGTTGCGTACGTGCCGCGCGCGGAAGGGTGGGGACTTCCTCCGGTCGAGGCGCTGCACGCGGGAGCGAGAGTGGTCGCCAGCGTGACGACTCCGAGCGTGGCGCACAATGACGAAGTCGTCGTCGTGGATCCTCTCGACGTGACCGCTATCGAAGAGGGCCTAGTGAAAGCTCTCTCTCTGTCAAACGACGAGATCGCTCGTTCGCGTCGACGCGAGAGTGTGAGCGATCTCACGTGGAAAAACGTGGCCCTTGATCATTTGGCGAGTTGGCAATGAAGGTCGCCCTCGACGTGTCAGCGATACCCAACCAGGTCGCGGGGGCTGGCCGCTACGTTGTAGAACTTTCGCGACGTCTGCCCGAACGTGGCGTTACGACGACGCTGGTGACACGGCGCGATGACGTTGATCGCTGGGCGACCGTCTCGCCCAGCGCTGCTCGCGCCGCTCTCGTGCCGAGTGGGCGCGTGGCGCGCCTCGTCAACGAAGAGTGGCTCCTCGGTCGCAGTCGCCCGGCGCGAGAGAGTGATCTCTGGCACGCACCGCACTACACGATGCCGCATCGACCAGCGTCGCCGTGTGTCGTAACGATCCACGACCTCACGTTCTTTACGAACCCCGAGTGGCACGAGCGCCCCAAAGTGGTGTTCTTTCGTCGCGCGATTCAGTACTCCGCCACGCACGCTCAGGTTCTCGTGAGCGTCAGCTCTTACACCGCTCGACTCCTGGACGAGATCATCCCCCAACACGCACCCGTCGTCGTGGCGCCCCTGGGAGTGGAGCTCGACAAGTTTCAGCCTGACCCGTCTGGCGACGCCGCGTTATTTCAAAGCCACGACCTACCCCAGAATGTTCCCTATATTTTCTTTGTGGGTACCGTGGAACCTCGAAAGGGACTTGACGTGCTCCTGAACGCCTTTTCGGCGCTGGCGAGTGAGATCGACGAGTTAGAGCTGTGGCTCGCCGGCCAGACCGGGTGGGGAATCGGACCGATTGAAGAGCAGATCGCTGCTCACCCGTACTCGGCGCGCATCCGCCGCCTCGGGTTCGTCGACGACGAGTTTCTTCCGGCGCTCTATCGCGAAGCTCGGGTCGTGGCGTATCCGTCTCGCGGAGAGGGGTTCGGACTCCCTGTGCTCGAGGCAATGGCCTGTGGAGCGCTCGTTGTCACGAGCGCCGATACCGTCATGGCCGAAGTTGCCGGAGACGCGGCTCAACTGGTGGCGGTTGGTGACGCCACTGGCCTGGCGGACGGTCTTCGCGCCGTCATGGCCGCAACCGCTGAG
>JBAQZL010000069.1:0-6940 GCA_049790955.1 Acidimicrobiales bacterium | reverse complement strand
CAGCTCCCTCCGCCAGCGCGTCATTGACGTGGCTCGCCAGTCAACGACTCGACGGCCACACCGCACCCAGTCAGGGTGCGTCGGGCACGACCCACACACAGATCTACATGCTGAGCAACACCACCGTGTTGGAACAGCCAGAAGTTGTGTATGTCGCCTCCTCCAGACCAAACGGCACTCTTGAATTCAGCGTGACCGCGAGCGTGTACTGGCGCTCACAGAAGTCCCCCAGCGCTGCCGTCGCATCAAGAGCCACCCGGCTCACGGTGAAGCTCAACCGGGGCATCAACGCCAAGACCGATCGGATCTCGAGCGCGACGAGCGACAATAAGTCCCAGATCGCATCGATCATCGCCCACATCAACGCCCTGCCCGTGCCGAGTCCCCTGCCCATGAGCTGTCCGTTGGACGTCGGCGCATCGCTCACCATGAGTTTCTATTCCGGAGCCGCCACGAAGCCCTACGCGGTGGTGATTTCCGATCCGGGCGGTTGCGGTTCCGTCACGATCAGCAACTACAACGCTGCCCACGTGCGCACGTCGGCGGGCGACGTCGCGGGAGGCGTGGCACTGTCGAAGTTCGTTGCGGCCCAGTTAGGTCTGAAGAACATCAACCCCGCTTAGAGCTGCGGAGTACGTCACCGCGTTTACCCGGGCCGTTCACCAGATCTTTGCTTCCCTCTCATCCCCGCCTTACCCGCTCGCCGTAGCATCACGAACGGCGAGAGGAGAACCGTGCACACGCCCGCAACCACCAATGATCTCTTTCAGCTGTACGAGTTGAAGGGTCAGGATCCCTACGGCGAAGCGATCACCCAGATCGAGCACGCCTTACAGTGTGCGGCCCTCGCGCGAGAAGAAAACGCCAAGGACGCGATGATCGTGGCCGCGCTCTTTCACGACGTGGGCCACCTGATCGTCGACGTGCAGAACAACGTCGACGTGAAAATCGATGAGGTCGACGACGATCACGAGGCCATTGGCGCTCGCATACTGTCGCCGCTCTTCGGCCCCTCGGTGGCCCAGCCCGTCTCGTTACACGTCACGGCGAAGCGCTGGCGCTGCACGCGCGAGCCCGCGTACTACGACCGACTCTCGGAGGCGTCAAAGCTGTCGCTCAAGGCCCAAGGTGGTCTCTTGAGCGACGAGGACTGTCTGCGTTTTGAAGAACACCCGGGCTTTCCCGATGCCCTCGCGCTACGCACCTGGGACGACGAGGGAAAGATTGTCGGGCTCGAGGTGGGAACGCTCGACGACTACGTCGGCATCGTCAATTCGTTGGCGGCGGCGTGGTCACGAGGACGTCACGAGCGTTAACGCTCACGTCGACTCGAGTACCCAGTTCCAACTCGTCAGCCTGGCTGCTGCGAACGTCGACGCGCAGGTTCGCACCGCCAATGCCCACGCCGACGCGCGTCGTGGCGCCAAGAAAACTCCGGTGCGTGATAACGCCAAGACCGCTGGGGTTGATCTGCACGTCGAGGTCTTCCGGTCGGAGCAGCGCCTCGAGGTCACCCGCTGGCACCAAGTTGAGGTCGCCGCGGATCGGCACCTCGCGTCCGAGCACTTCGACCTGATCACCATGTCGCGTCACCGCGATCCGGCTCGAGATGCCGACAAACTGACCAACAAAGGGAGTCGCAGGCTGCGAGTAGAGAACGGCGGGCGTCGCCACCTGCTCAAGATGCCCGCGCGACATCACGCACACGCGGTCGGCCATGGACATGGCTTCTTCTTGGTCGTGCGTGACGAATACCGTGGTGATCGCGAGGCGCTGCTGGATGGCGCGGATCTGATCGCGCAACTCGGCGCGCACCTTCGCGTCCAGCGCAGAAAGCGGCTCGTCGAGCAGGAGCACCCGCGGTTCGATGGCGAGGGCGCGCGCCAGGGCCACGCGCTGCTGCTGACCGCCCGACAGTTGGTGGGGATACTTGGTCACGTGATCGGCGAGGCCCACAAGTTCAAGAAGTTCGGTGGCGCGAGTCCGACGCTGGGCGGAGCGCTGGTGACGCAATTGAAGGCCGAAGGCGACGTTGTCGCGGGCGTTCAAATTCGGGAACAGGGAGTAACTCTGAAAGACCATTCCCATGTTGCGGCGCTGAGCCGGGACTGTTGAGACGTCCTTGCCATCGACGAGAATCCTCCCGATGTCGGGACGCTCGAAGCCGGCGAGCACGCGTAACGCGGTTGTCTTGCCACAGCCCGAAGGGCCGAGCAACGCGATGAGTTCGCCGGGCGCGATGTCGAGTGAGAACCGGTCGAGGGCGGTGGTCGTGCCGAAGCGCCGCGTGAGGTTGTCAAAGACAACGGGGGCGCCACTTTGCGTGTGCACGTCGGTGCTCGGCATTGTCGTTGCGTCGGTTACCAAGGTCATCAGCTCCTCCTGGAGTTACGAGACTGCGATCGATCCAGCGACACAATGAGGATAAGCACCACGGCCGTCGCAAGCAAGGCGATCATCGCGACCAAGGTGTTGATCCTGGGATTGTCGGTGGGGGCGAGGTAGATCCAGACCGGTATCGTCTGCCAGTTGTCAACGTTCGCGATCGTGAACTCGCCAAAAACTAGGGCGAGGGTTAGCACTGACGCCGACATCAGCGCCGCGCGCAAGTTGGGCACGAGGACGCGCCAGATGGTCATCAACCAACTGGAGCCAAGAGACCGTGACGCCTCGGTCAACGTTTTCACGTCAATTGCTCCGAGGCCCGAATCGAGAGAGCGGTACACGTAGGGCATGGCCAAGATGACGTAGACAATGGCCAGCAGATACTGCGAGTTCCTCAGCCACTGCGGCGCCGCCTCCAATACCCCAACGGAGTATGCGATGGGCGGAATGATGATCGGAAGGATGGTGATGACTTCCATGACGCGACGAAATCGTGGCAGGCGCAGGTGAACGTAGATCACCGTCGGCACCATCAGCGCCATGACCACCACCATCGTGATCACGGCGAGTTGCGTCGAGAGCCACAGCGCGGAGATGAAGCCGGGCGCTGAACCAATCTGGGTGAGAGGGGTGAGCGAGAAGCCGCCTGTGGGCTGCTGCAGTGAGTATTCAATTCCCGCGTAGAACGGCACGATGAAGTACGCCGCCGTGATGATCAGAATGGCGCCCCGCCCAAAGCGAAACCTGCGGCGATGTTTATTGAGAGGCGTGTCGGCCCCGTACGGCGAGTCGATCCGGGGCGGATCGGCGAGGTCCGTGCCCAGCTCTAGAGAAGCCATCGAGACGTCCTTCGTCGAAGGAGCACGTAGACAATGACGGACAGAAGCAATATGACGATCATGGCGAAGGCCAGCGCGTATGCAATGTTCTGCTCTCCCGAGATGACGTTGCCTTGCAAGATCGCGCCGATCTGAATGGGCGTGATCGAGATCGTTCCTCCGGTCAACGCCTCGGCGGTGGCGTAGGCCGAGAAGCCACTACCGAACAGCAGGAACATGCTGCCGAGTATCGCGGGGGTCAGGACCGGAATGCCGACGTGGCGCCAGAAGCGCCACCGCGACGCACCGAGACCTTCTGCGGCCTCGCGCCACGCCGGTCGCAGTCCAGCGAAAGCGGGCGTGATGATCAGTACCATCAAGGGAACCTGGAAGTACATGTAGACGAGAGCAACGCCCCAAAACTGGTAGAGACTCCATCCGTGGTTCCAGGGGTCGAGCCCGATGCCCCCCAACCACTTCGTGACGAGGCCGCCCGTCTCGGCGAGGGCGGCAATAAACATGAAGGCCAAGTTGACTCCGCCGAACTGTGCCAGGACACCGGAGGTGGCCGCAACAATTCGCTTGAAGGCGGGATGTTCTGACGTGGAGATCGCGTAGGCAATGATGGTCCCCAGCACGCCGGGAATGACGGCCGTGACGACCGCGAGCTTGAGACTGTTCTCAAAGCCGGCTCGGTACTCGCCGCCGGTGGGATTTTGCGCCGTGTGCGCTGCCAGAATCGTGTGGATATTTTGAAACGTGAATGCACCAGAGTTGGAGCGAAACGCGAACACCGCGATCACGACCGTTGGCACACCCAGCACCAAGATGACGTACACCAAAAACGGCACCACGGGTGCACCGGTTCGCATCTTTCGAACCAGTGCACCCGCGCCGCCTGACCGACCCGTACCGTTGTGACTCGCGACGTCCGGGGACGGCGCGTCAGAGCCAAGTTCAGTAAGGACAGTCATTTCGCGTGATATTCGCTATCAGCTTGCGCCAACCGCAGACGCCCAGTTGGCGTCCACCGTGGCGGTGGCCGCCGTGACCTGAGCTTCTGTGGGCAACGTAAGCGTCCCCGCCGGAGCCGCGGGCAGTGCCGCGAGCCACGTCTTGTTGACCGTGCCAGCTGCCGTCATGGCCGCCAACTCAATGGGTCGTGCTTGACCTTGGAGGAACAGGTTCTGACCAGTCTTGGAGTACAGGTACTCTTCCCACAGGCGAGCAGCCGCGGGGTCCGGCGCGTCCTTGGTGATGGCCTGGGTGTAGTACGCCGCAAGCGTGCCGTCCGAAGGAATGATCGTCTTCCAGCCGGGCACACTCGCCGCAACGCCGCCTTCCAAGTAGTCCCACCAGACGAGAATCGGCGTCGTTCCGGCAACGGCCGTCGCTTCGGTGCCACCGGGGACGAAGTTTCCGTCCTTGTTCAAGGTTGCAAAGAAGTTAATACCGGGCTGGATGTTGCTGAACGAGCCGCCGTTGGCGATAGACGCCGCCCACACGGCGTAGAACGCCGCCGAAGCCGAGGTGGGGTCATTGTTAATTGCCACTTCGCCCTTGTACATCGAGTTGGTCAGATCAGCGAACGACGTGGGGCAGGTGGTCACGATTTTGGTGTCACAGCCAATCGCGACGTAGCCGCCGTAGTCGTCATACCAGCGACCGCTTGCGTCTTTGGCCGACGACGGGATGTCCGCCCAGGTCTGCACCTTGTACGGAGCCCACAAGTTCTCGTTGCCCGTTGCGTAGTTCGTACCCACGTCCACGACGTCGGGAGCGTCCCCGCGACCCTTTTGGGTCTGAATGGCGGTGATCTCTTGAGCGCTCGAACCGTTGGGGTTCTGGTCGTTGATCTTGATGCCGTACTTCTTGGTGAAGTCCTTCATAATGGCGCCGTAGTTGGCCCAACCCGAGAGAGGAATGGTAATCACGTTGACGTGACCCTCTTTCTTCGCGGCCTTAATCAGCGCGGCCATGCCGCCACCGGCCTTCGCCGAGGTCTCCTTCGACCAGTTGACCGTCTTCGTCGCCGCGTTCGCTCCGCCAGCGACAGAGAGCGTCGTGAAGACTGTCCCCACCAGACCGGCCGCGAAGGCGATCCTAAGTTTGTTTGAAATCACGCCTAAAGCCTCCTAAAAATGAGCGCACCTCGTTGATGACTCGCCACGAGAGTAAGAGTCGCGAGTAAGCGCAACGTGACATCAGCGCGCAGCGTCAGTGTGCAGTGGTGAAATTTCTTGGGAGCGTTACGTGACTATTGCGCGACGAGAATGTCGTAACGCAATAGTTCAACAACGGAATCGACGACTCGATCCGCGCCGCTATCGAGCAGTCGTTCTTCATTATCCGTGCCACTCAACACGCCCACGCACTGGCCCACGCCCGCGCGACGACCCGCTTGCATATCCGAAGCCGTGTCGCCCACCACCATGATCGCCTGGACCGCACTGACGCGCGAGCGAAGGGCGCAGAGAAGGATCATGTCGGGGGTCGGGCGACCGCGTCCTGCATCCGCCGGCGAGACGCGCAGACCAAACAGATCTGACCATCCGAGAATGTCGATCAAGACTTCGCGGGTCGCCGGAGAGAAGCCCGTGGTCAGCGCCACCGCGACACCGCGACTCTTCAGCTCTTCCACTGTGGCTCGGGCTCCGGGTATTTCGGTCACTCCGACTTCTCGTGCCGCCGTCACGAAGTGGCGCTCGAAGGCGTCATTGGCGTCGTCCGCTCGGACGTCGAAAAGCTCTGTGAAGACCTCGATCTTGGACTGGCCCATCGTCTCAATCACGTAGGCCTCCGCTTCGCGGGCCTCCTCGCCCGTGACGCCCAGTTCGTCGATCGTTCGGCGAAAGGCGTCGAGCACCAGACCCTGGTCGTTCACTGTTGTTCCGGCCATGTCAAAGCAGATCAACTCGATGCTCATGTAAAACTCTCCTCCGCGATAGCTGGCGCCAACGTCATCCCTCGTCCACCCGCGCCGGTGATGGCCGTGACGCCGCGAGCGACATCGCGACGGTAGTAAATCTCATCCATGGTGGGCTCCACCTGGTGGTAAACGCCACTCCAGCGCCGCTCGATAGCCGGGAGATCGTCACCGATCAACTCGCGAGCCGCCTGCACAATGAGTGTCATCGGCGCGTCGTGGGTCTCGAAGAGTCCCGGCTCGTCCGCCTCGTGAGTGTCGCCGATGGTAAGTCCTCCATGCAGTCTTTGCTGACACAAGAGTTGAACGGCGTAGCGGCTCGCGAGCGACTCTTGCGGATCGAGCAACTCGCTGGCGTCCGCACGAAACCCGGGGTAGTAACGAAATGAGTCGCCGTTTGCGACCGACGTCGTGAGTGTTCGAGAGAAGGGCTCGGTCTCGGCCATGTTGAGTCGCACGCGTCGAAGCGGCTCCCCTTCGAATAGTTCCGCCGCGAAGCCGGTGATAGTGGCGCCCACGCAGAGCCACACCTGATCGCCCCGATGATGGACGCCACGATGATCGACCACCTCATGGTCAGCTACTCCGACCAACTCTCGACCGGCGAGATATTCATAGCGACCGGTCGCGGCCATGGCGTCGCGCAGCGCCCCGAGCGCCACTCGCGACTCGACCGCCGCGTCGCGAGTGCAGAGGAGTCCCGCCTCGAACGTGCCGCGCAACGCGGGGTTTCGCTTCGCCACGTCGTCGTGACTCAGCAGTTCAATCCCGCGTTCGTCCGCGTCGTCGCGCGCGAGAGCGCGCTTGGCGA
>JBAQZL010000068.1:0-10408 GCA_049790955.1 Acidimicrobiales bacterium | reverse complement strand
GGCACCTTCAATGGGTCAGCGCAACACTCGGTGATTTAGCTTCATGCTGATGAGCCGAGGAGGCCTCGATGGTTGCCCGATTAACTGGAGAACAACTTCAACTGGCGCGGCGACTACGCGCTAACGGAATGAGCCTGAGGGCCATTGGCAAATCCGTTGGATGCACCGCCATGAACGTGTCCTATACGCTGCGCATCGCGGAAGGACCGGGTCGCCAAGATCCCTGGTTGCCGCGGAGCGGTCGGCTAACCATTGACGAGCGAGAAGAGATACTGCTCGGACTGAATCGCGGCGAGTCGATGAGAACGATTGCCGCCAAGCTCGGTCGAGCTCCGTCGACGATCTCGCGCGAAGTGAAGGCCAACGGCGATCGAGATAACTATCGGATCTGGCCAGCCCATCAGAGAGCTCGTTCATGTGCCCGACGACCGAAACGCGCAAAGCTTGACGATCCGGAGCTGTGTGCGAAGGTGACTCTATGGCTGAAAGAGTTCTGGTCACCCCAGGAGATTTCTCACCGACTGCGTCTGGACTTTCCCGATGATCCCTCGATGCACGTGAGCCACGAGACGATCTATCAGTCGCTGTTTGTCCAGGGCCGAGGCGAACTTCGCCGAGAATTAGCGCGTTGTTTGCGCTCGGGTCGGACTGCTCGTCGCAGCCACGGAACGGGCAGAGGAGTCAGTCCGACGTCGGGACACATCCAAGACATGGTGATGATCTCTGATCGGCCGTCTGAGGCGGACGATCGTGCGGTCCCGGGCCACTGGGAAGGCGATCTCATCATCGGAGCCGGCCACAAGAGTGCGGTCGGCACGCTCGTCGAGCGCTCGACTCGATTCGTGTTCTTGCTACACCTCGACCAGGACCACACGGCCCTCACCGTCGAAAAAGCAATGCGCAAGGCGATCGCCACGCTGCCGCGTGAGTTGATGCGAAGCGTGACGTGGGATCAAGGTGTCGAAATGTCGAATCATCGATCGATCACGATCGAGACGGGCATCCCCATCTACTTCTGTGACCCTCACAGTCCTTGGCAGCGAGGGTCCAACGAAAACACCAACGGACTGCTTCGCCAATACATGCCCAAAGGAACCGATCTCTCGAAGTTCTCGGCCGAAGACCTAAAGCGTATTCAGGACAGCCTGAACAGACGTCCTCGTGAAACACTCGGATATATGACACCATTAGAGAAACTCGCCGAACATGTTGCGCTCACCCGTTGAATCCGCCCTTTTCGCTCGTGACGCCTTCTTTATACTGGGCGACGAACTACGTAGCGTCGCACGAGCGTTCGTCGTAGCGAGTGAGTGTCCTCGGGCACTGAAACTCTCGAAACTGGGGTACGAACGATGAGGTATCTGCGCAACGCGGTCGTGACGGCCACGTTGATCTCCTTGGCCATGGCGATTCCGGCCGGAGCCATTGCGTCACCGACGTGGACGAGCGCCCGCCAGGTGGCTCTCCCGAAAGGTGCCACCGGAATACCCGACGGTTTCTTCTCGTCGCTCAGTTGCCCCGCACAGAGCAACTGCGAAGCGGCTGGCTCGTATTCCACCGCCGCCGGAGACGTCAAGGGACTCATCGCCACCGACTCGAACGGCCGCTGGACCGCGCCAGTCAGCCTGGTCGCACCGGCCGCTGCCGCAGCGAACCCGGGAGTGACGGTCTATCAAGTGTCGTGCGGCGCTGTGGGAAACTGCACCGCGGCTGGCAGCTACCTTGATCGCAGTGGCGACAGCGTGCCCTTCGTTGACGACGAGCGAGGCGCACATTGGCAGCGCGCGCTGACGCTTTTGCTTCCCGCGAACGCACTCGTCAAGGGGCAGGACGCTCTCGTTCGCTCGGTGGCGTGCTCGGCCGCGAACACCTGCAGCGCCATTGGCACGTATCAAGACAACAACCCGATCACCTCGCGAGATGAGGGCTTCGTTGCCACTGAACGAAGCGGCCATTGGGCTCGCGCTCGCCAGATATCGCTGCCTGCAAGTAATTACAACCCCTTCGTCACGATCACTCAAATCGCGTGCTCGTCGAGCGGTAACTGCGTGGGTGTCGGCTCCTTCATCAGCGCGAGCGATGTGACCGAGGCTCTCGTGGTGGATGAAGTGAATGGCGCGTGGCAACGTGGCGTGGCGCTCAAACTCCCGGGCGACGCCAGTCGCTTTGCTGGAGCGTCGGTGAGCGAGGTGACGTGCCTAAGTGCTTCGTGCGCCGCGTTCGGCACTTTCAACTCAACCACCGGGGCCATCGAAGCCATGAGTGCGAGCGAGACTGGCGGCGTCTGGACGAGCGCCAGCGCCCTCACCATGCCCGCGAACGCAGCGGCGAACCCGCACGTCTTTCTGTTTGGCTTCGGCGGCATCGCGTGCTCCTCAAGCAATTACTGCAGCGTCGGTGGTCAATACAAGGACAGCGCCGGTGGCTATCAGGGATTCCTCGACGACGAAAGAAACGGTGTCTGGTCGCCCGCGGTTGAGATGACTCTTCCCAGTAACGGAACTTCAGGCGGTCAGAATGGCGGCATCGTGGCGCTTAGTTGTCCCAGTGCTGGCAACTGCCAAGCAAGTGGTTCCTACCTTGACGCCGCTGGCAACTACCAAGCGGTCGTGGTCGGGGAAGTGAATGGCGTCTGGCAGCGCGGAACCGAAGTCTCCTTACCCAACGGAGCCGACACCGTCGGCGTCGACGGAGGCATCTACGCCATCAACTGCGCGAGTGCCACCTCCTGCGTCGGTGTCGGGAGTTTTCTAAAGAATTCAACGACGTATGAGGCCTTCACGCTCGCCAGTTAGATCGTGCGCGTCATACTCGGGCAAGGTTTCATCTCCTGACCACCTTCGGGTACCACGCCTTTCACCTTGCGGTAACCCTGGCTTTTTACGGTGTTCCTTGTGGCACGTCAACGAACTCACCGCCCCCTTGATGATGCCGAGCGTGCCGCATCTCGCCTAACACCACGGGTCTGCTCGTGAGCGCTGTGGTGGATCTCCCAGGGCGCAACGTGATTCTCATCGTCGAAGACGAAGAGAGTTATCAAGACGCCCTAAACGTCGGACTGAGTGTCGAAGGATTCGTCGTGGTCGGCGCCACCAACATCGCCGAAGCCCGCGCGATTCTCGCCACCTCCAAGCCGGACCTGGTGTTGCTCGACGTCATGCTGCCCGACGGCTCGGGCATTGACTATTGCCGCGAGCTCCACGACACCACGCACATCCCCGTCATCATGGTGACGGCGCGAACGAGCGAAGTAGACGTCGTGCTCGGACTGGAGATCGGTGCCGCCGACTACGTCACGAAGCCTTACCGGCTACGTGAACTGGTGGCGCGCATTCGCGCGGTCCTGCGTCGTCCCGCAACCACGAACGACGACGAAGTCATCACGTTTGGCGACCTGCGCATCGACTTCACGCGTCGCACCGTCACGCGAAAGATCCGCGAAGTGGAACTCAGTCGCAAAGAGTTCGACCTGCTGGCACTATTCGCCACGCGCCTCGGTCAAGTGGTCACCCGCGAAGTCTGCCTCGACACACTGTGGTGGGGACTCGAGCTCTCTGACACCAGGACGCTCGACACGCACGTCAAGCGACTTCGACAGAAGATCGAGGATGATCCGGCGAACCCGCGTCACTTGATCACCATTCGCGGCGTGGGCTTTCGACTCGACGCGTAACCTGACGTCGTGCGAAAAGACGACGTCGCCTACGACTTCACGCTGAAAGACCAAGACGGAAACGACCGAACGCTGTCCACGATGGTGAAGGACGGACCCGTGGTGCTTTTCTTCTACCCCGCTGCCCTGAGCCCGGGCTGTACGAAAGAGTCGTGCCACTTTCGCGATCTCCGTCAAGAGTTTGAGTCTTTGGGTGCCCAACCGGTCGGGATCTCAATGGACAGCGCCGATCGTCAGGCCCAGTTCTCCAAGAAGAACAGCCTGGACTTCCCGCTGCTCGCCGACGTCGACGGCGAGGTTGCGCGTCGCTACGGCGTGAAGCGCTCGCTCAACCTATTGAAAGTAAAGCGCGCCACCTTCATCATCGATCCCAACATGCGCGTACGCGACGTGATCACGAGCGAGGTCAGCATGAACAGTCACGCCGACCGCGCGCTCGACGCACTGCGCGTCTAGCCAGCAATCAGCGCTGCAGCCGGGTCCTCGAGGTACTTGGCCACGTGACCGAGCACTCGTGACGCCATCGCGCCATCAATCTGTCGGTGGTCGAAGGCCATGGCAATCTCGCAAACCTGTCGCACAACAACCTCATCGTTGACGACCCAGGGGGCTTTGGCGATCTGACCGATTGCGAGAATGGCACCCGTGCCCGGAGGCAAGATCGGCATTGCCGCGTCCACGCCGAAGGGCCCCACGTTGGTGATCGTGAGCGTCGTGCCAATCATCTCGTTGGGCGTGGTCGTACCGTTACGTGCCTTGTCAACAAGAACGTTGAGTGCTTGGGCCATTGAGACCAGATCAAGCTGGTCGGCACCCTTGATGTTCGGCACGATGAGACCCCGTGGAGTATCCGCCGCGATGCCCAAGTTGACGCTGCGCCGCACCACGACTTCGGCGGCCGCGGTATCGAAACTGGAGTTGATTCCCGGGTAGTGACGCGCCGCGTCGCAGAGCGCCATCGCGACAATGGTTAGCGGTGACAGACGCACGTCTTGAAGGCTCGGCTGCTTCTTCAGCGACGCGAGCAACTCCATGGTCCTGGTCGCGTCGAGACGCACCCACACCGCAGCGTGAGGTGCGCTGAAGGCACTTTGCACCATAGCGTCGGCCATCGAACGAAGCACTCCCTTGACGGGAATGCGCTCTTCTTTCGCGCCCGTCGACCACGAGTCAAGGTCCTTACCCACGAAGCGAGACGTCGTCGTGGGACCTGTCGGCGCGGGTCCGCGCGCGGGCGCAGCGACGGGAGAGCCACTGAGCGCTTGTTCGACATCGCTTCGCGTGATGAGTCCGTCGCGGCCGGAACCGGCCAGGGTCGCTATGTCCAGGCCGTGTTGTTTGGCGTACAGGCGAACCGGCGGCGTGGAGCGCGGGGCGAGCGTTGGCGCTGTCGTTGCGGCAGGCGTTGGCGCCGACGGAGCAGGAGAAGTAGGCGCGCTCGCCGAGCCGTTTCGCCCAGCTCGACGGTGCTTACGGGTGGCAACTCCATCTTCGTTGGCGACGCCGTATCCGACGAGTACCGCTTCACGGCCCTCGCCAATCGACGCTGGATTTTGCTCGGGTGCCTTCGTGACGGTCGTCGCCGCCGGGGCACTCGTTGCGGCGGCCGGAGCCGGGGCAGACCCGTTGCCACCTACGTCGAACGTGATGAGGGGCTTGTGCACTTCCATCACGTCGCCCACGTTGCCGTGCAGCGCAACGACCGTACCGGCGTAGGGACTTGGAAGTTCGACGGTGGCCTTCGCGGTCTCGATGTCCACCAGGGGCTGGTTCAACGTGACGACGTCGCCCACGTTGACCTTCCAGGTGACAATCTCAGCCTCGACGAGACCTTCGCCGACGTCGGGTAGAAGAAAGATCTCTTCGCTCAACTCTCAAACTCCATCACTCGGTCCACCGCGTCGAGGATGCGGTCCACCGTCGGTCGGTAGTCCTCTTCGATCCTCGTCGGGGGATATGGCACGTGGTATCCACTCACGCGAATGCCGGGGGCGCTCATTGAATAGAAACAACGTTGGCTCAGTTCGGCCACAATCTCGGAACCGATGGAAGCCATGTGGGGCGCTTCTTGAACCACGACCAAGCGGCCAGTCTTTTCGAGCGAGGCCGCCATGGTGTCGATGTCGAGTGGCGCGATGCTGCGCGCGTCGATGACTTCCACCGAGACTCCTTCAACGGCCGCGGTCTCGGCCGCACGCAGGATCGTCTTCATCGAGGCGCCGTAGCCAATGACCGTCACGTCGGTGCCCTCGCGACGTACCGCGGCGTCGAACAGCCCGGCCGGCGGATTCTCGAGGTCGACCTCGCCCTTTTCCCAATACCGGCTCTTGGGCTCACAGAAGATGATCGGGTCATCGTGTTCGATCGACTCTTGAATCATCCAGTACGCGTCGTTGGGCGTCGAGCACGAGACCACCCGCAACCCGGCCGTGGCCGCAAAGTAGGCCTCGGGGCTCTCAGAGTGGTGCTCGATGGCGCCAATGCCGCCTTGGAAGGGAATGCGAATGACAAGTCCCATCGTGTACACGCCGTCAGAGCGCTTGTGGAGCTTCGCCACCTGCGAGACAATCTGGTCGAAGGCCGGGTAGACAAATCCGTCGAACTGGATCTCGCACACGGTGCGGTATCCGCGAATCGCGAGACCGACCGCCGTGCCGACGATCGCCGACTCCGCCAATGGCGAATCGATGACGCGGTCCTCGCCGAAGTCCTTCTGCAGACCGTCGGTGATGCGAAAGACGCCGCCGAGCTTGCCAATGTCCTCACCCATGATGAGGACCTTCTTGTTCTTCTCCATGGCTTTGCGCAGACCCTCGTTGAGGGCCTTCGCCATGGTCATCGAGGTCGTCGCCATCAGTGGCCTCCACTGACGCCGAGGTCAATCATCTCGCGACGTCCTTCTTCGATCAACGGGTGCGGTGCGGCGTAGGCGTGGTCGAACATGGTGATCGGGTCCGGTCGGTCCATCGCCAACACGTCGTCGCGCAACTTGAGCGCCATCACGTCAGCTTCAGCGGCCACCTCGTCAAACTTTGCGGCCTTCACCTTGTACTCGCGCACGAGGAGAGACTTCACTCGTTCGATGGGATCGCGGTGCTTCCACACTTCCACTTCGGCGTCGATGCGATACCGCGTCGGATCGTCAGAGGTGGTGTGCGCGCCGAGTCGATACGTGTAGGCCTCGATCAACGTCGGCCCGCCACCGACGCGCGCCTGGTCGAGCGCGCGCTTGGTGACTTCGTAGACGGCAAGGACGTCGTTGCCGTCGACGCGCACGCCGGGAAAACCGAAGCCGTGCGCGCGGTGATACAGCGGGATCTTCGACTGGATTGACATCGGCGTCGATATGCCCCATTGGTTGTTCTGGCAGAAAAAGACGATCGGTGTGTTGAACGACGACGCCCACACAAAGCCCTCGAGCACGTCGCCCTGGCTGGAAGCACCGTCGCCGAAAAACGTCATCACGGCCTCTTCGGCGCCGTCGCGCTGGACGCCCATGGCGTATCCCACGGCGTTCAGAACCTGGTTACCGAGGACGATGGTGGGAACGGAGTGGCGGTACTTCTGGGGATCCCAACCGCCATTGGAGGTGGCGCGAAAGAGGCGAAGCATGTCTTCGGGGGGAACCCCTCGACACCAGGCAATTCCGTGTTCGCGGTAGGTCGGAAAGGTGAAATCGATGGGCTCGAGCGCGCGCCCGGCGCCTATCTGCGCGGCCTCTTGTCCCTGCACCGGAGCCCACAGGGCCAGCTGGCCCTGGCGCTGCAGCGACGTCGACTCGGTGTCGAGTCGACGAATGATCACCATGTCGCGATACATGCCAAAGATCGCTTCGCCGCTGAGTGTTGACTCGTACTGCGGGTTCGAAACGCGTTCTCCCTCAGGTGTCACTAATTGGATCAGTTCTTCGCCGATCATTGACGCTCCTTAGCTCACCCCCAGCGTTCAACCTTATCCCCGTACGATGAACAGGTGCCCCGGCTGCTCGTTGACGTGACCCCGTTACGAACGAGCAAGGACTTCCGCTTGCTCTTCGTAGGCCAGATGGTCTCACTACTGGGTAGTAACTTGACCCTCGTCGCGGTCGCCTACCAGGTCTATCAAGTGACGAACTCAAGTCTCTGGGTCGGAATCGTAAGTTTCATCCAGTTGCCGCTCTTGATCATCGGGGCTCTCTGGGGTGGCGCGCTCGGCGATCGCTTCGATCGTCGAACGTTGTTGATCGCGTCGACGTTGTTGCTCGCCGTCATCAGTTTCGCCCTCGGCGCGAACGCTCTCATGGCTCACCCCAACTTCGTGGTTCTCGTGACGTTGCCGGCGCTCGCCGCCGGACTGGCCGGCCTCTCGGGGCCGCTGCGAACCGCCGTCATTCCAACTCTCGTGAAACCCGAGGAGTTGGTGGCGGCCTATTCGCTCAACCAGATCATCATGAACACCGCCACCGTCGTCGGGCCTGGTCTGGCGGGGGTCATCATCGCCGCGACCGGCGTGTCGTGGTGTTTCCTGATCGACGGGATCACCTTCTTCGCCTTGGTGATCGCCACGTTCTTCATGTCGGCCATGAAGCCCCCGGGCGTGCACAGCGGGGCGAAGACCTTTCGCGCGATCGGCGAGGGATTTCGCTACGTGCGCCAGCACGCCGTGGTGCAAGCCGTCTACCTGGTGGACCTCAACGCCATGGTCTTCGGTCTCCCTCGAGCGCTATTTCCCGCTGTGGCGAAGCACATCTACCACGGCGGGCCCGAGATCCTGGGCCTCCTCTACGCAGCCCCAGGAGCCGGGGCCCTCATCATGGCGATCTTCACCGGGTGGATGGATCAGGTGCGCCGGCGAGGTCGCCTGGTGATCCTCGTGGTTTTGACGTGGGGAGTCGTCATGGCCCTCTTTGGTCTCGTGCACCTGCTGTGGGTGGGTCTTGTTTGTCTCGCCATCGCGGGGGCCATGGACGTCATCTCCACGGTGCTGCGCAACACCATCTTGCAGACGTCGATCACCGACGAATACCGAAGCCGTCTCTCTTCCATTCAGATGGCCGTCGTCACTGGAGGACCGCGTCTAGGCGACCTCGAGTCCGGCGTCGTCGCCAACTTCACGTCGACGGAGTTTTCCATTGTGTCGGGCGGCATCATGTGCGTACTCGGGGTACTCGCCCTCATTCGTTGGCGTCCGAGCTTTTGGCGCGAGCGTTCGCTCTAACCCGCACGCACCGGGATCGACCGACGCTTGGCGTTGGTGACCTGGGCCAACTGTCCACACGCCGCCGCGATAGATCGACCACGAGTGTTGCGCACCGTGGCGTTGATGCCACGCTCGATGAGACCGTCTCGAAACTCATGGACGCGTTGCGCGCTCGAGCCCATCACCAGGTACCCCGGCGTCGGGTTAAGGGGAATCAAGTTGACGTGGGCACTGAGACTTTGCGCGTAGTCGGCCAGTTCGTCCATCGCGCGATCAGTGTCGTTCACGCCGTCAATGAGCGCCCACTCGAAGCTGAGTCGCCGACCCGTGCGCTCTATCCAGGTCGCGCACGCTTGATGCAACCTCTCCAGTGGATAGCGCCGATTTAACGGGACCAGTTCGTTGCGCGTTTCGTCGTTGGCCGCGTGCAGCGACACCGCGAGAGTCAGCGGCAAACCCTCAGTGGCCAGGCGTTCAATGGCGGGGGCCACACCCACCGTTGAGACGGTGAGGTGGCGCGCTGAGAGCCCTCGATATTCGTGCAAGCGACGAACGACTTCTACGGTGACGGCGTAGTTGGCGAGCGGCTCGCCCATGCCCATAAACACCACATTGGAGAGTCGCGAGGGCGCGGCGGCTCGAGTGGCGAACATGACCTGCTCGATGACTTGGCCGACGCTCAACTGCCCCGAGAACCCAGCTTGACCGGTGGCGCAGAATGTGCAACCCATCGCGCAGCCCGCCTGTGACGAAACGCACACCGTGACGCGATCGTCATAGTGCATCAAGACCGTTTCAATGGTTGCGCCGCCGTCAAGTTGAAAGACCCACTTGCGCGTGGCCCCGCGGTCACTGGCCACGTCGTTCACCACGCGAAGGCTGTCGGGAAACTCCTCAATGAGACGAGCGCGGAGCCTTTTTGGGATGGTCGTGATCTCGTCAATCGAGAGGGCTTCGTTCCACAGTCCGTGCCAGAGCTGTTCGACCCGATACGACGGCTCTCCGTCAAGGAGTGATGTCAATTCTTCTTTTGAATACTGGTAGATCGACGTCACCGCTTAACGCTAGAGGAAATGTCTCACCGCGATGTAGGTGAATACGGTGTCTCACCTACAACAATCTCACAGGGAACTCTTACTTGCTTCTTCTGCCCACATTGTGCAGTCTTTTGGCAGCGGGAAGAGACTGAGAACACGTTGAAAGGAGAATCGCATGTTTGCAGTAACCCAGGTGGCTCTCCTTGTGGTCGTTGAGTTGTGCGTGGTCGTAGGGCTGGCATTCGCAGCCATTCGCTGGCACAAGCAAAATGCTCATCAGCGTGACCTCCCAGCCGAAATTGATCACCACCGTGACGTCGTCGCTGACTATGAAGCAACGATGGACACGCATCGCGTCGTAACCCAACTCGAGCCGGAGGACAGTGGTTCTCCGATCGAATCGAAACGATAGGTGATTTTCCCCCTGCGACGGGATCGGTCAACCGGTCCCGTCGCGGCCAGTCGACAGACGTTGAAGGTGCCGATCAAGTTGATCTCGATGACCTTGCGGTAGATGTCG
>JBAQZL010000067.1:0-26841 GCA_049790955.1 Acidimicrobiales bacterium | reverse complement strand
GGATTCGTGGGCAGCGAACGCCGTCCCATTCAAATGGGTCAACTCGCGGCGTTTGGTCCGGGCGATTGGCTGCGGGTTGGCGCGGATAGTTCACAGGACACGCGCACGGTGAACTTTGAGTGTCTCGTTCTAGGCGGTCAGCCAATTCGCGAGCACGTTGAGCACTACGGACCCTTCGTGATGAATACCCGTTCGGAGATCGTTCAAGCGCTTCAAGACTTTGAAGCGGGGCGCCTCGGTGTTGTTCCCCCCAACGCGCTGATGCCTCACGTGCCCGATCCCGATCCAGTGCGCGTCGAGCACACGGGTATCTAGGACTGGGCGAGCCGCGCCTCACTAAAGCGAGCGCCGTGAAGGGGGAGCGATCATGAACGCCATCGTCGAACAGTTGCGCGAGATCTTTCGCCCGAGCGAGAAATCTCCGCACGGACCGCTCGCCAAAATGCTTCTCCTCATGACCATCGTGTCTGGGTGCATTGACGCGTTCAGTTACTTGGTGCTCGGCCATGTTTTCGTCGCCAACATGACCGGCAACATTCTGTTTCTCGGTTTCGCTCTTGCCGGAGTACACGGACTTTCGGTGAGCGCGTCGCTCGTGGCGCTCGGTTCGTTTGTGGTTGGTGCGACGCTCGGGGGCAGGCTGATCGTGCTCACGAAGAACCATCGAGGATGGCTACTCGCCAGTTCCTCGGCTTTTCAGGGAGTCTTCGTC
Organism: Acidimicrobiales bacterium; assembly: GCA_049790955.1. Lineage (GTDB taxonomy): Bacteria > Actinomycetota > Acidimicrobiia > Acidimicrobiales > RAAP-2 > RAAP-2. Next base: position 26,129 of record JBAQZL010000067.1, on the reverse strand, counting down.
GCGCTCGCCCTCGCAACGGCGATCCTGGCCACGACGCCAGTTGATCGTCAGGCTCGATACACGATTATCGTCGTCCTCGCCCTTTCGATGGGGCTACAAAATGCGGCGGCACGCAAACTCGCGGTGCCCGACGTAACGACGACCGTGTTAACAATGACGATCACCGGCATCGGAGCCGACAGCGCGCTCGCTGGCGGATCGGGCTCATTGGCCGCTCGCCGACTGGTGTCCATCGTCACCTTGCTGGCTGGTGCCTTTGTGGGCGCCCTCTTAGTCGTGCATACGTCGATTTTCTATCCGCTCGTCGTCGTGCTGGGGCTCGTCGTTATCGTCGCCCTCTGGAGCGCTCGAGCGGGCTCATCGAATCCGAACTGGACGCGGCGCTAGTGGTCTGAGCAGCCGCCGAGAACGTCGAAATCAGATTCCGGCATGCCCATCTCGCGGATCGGGCGAAGTAAACCTTCGTCTTCTCGCCACTCTCGCTGCGCGAACGAGTCGTGCGCGGCTTCCATGAGCCATTGGGCCTGGCGCACTCCACTCGCAGCGCTTTGGTATCCACCGAATCGCGCGACCGGACTCCAATCGGGGGCAATTGCGGCGAGTGGGTCGTCGGCGCCTTCATAGTTTTCCGCTCCGTACACGACCTTGCCGCCCACAATGGTGAGGAGGGATTCGATTCTCGAGATTTCATCCTCGGGCATCGAGAAGTAGTCGGCGGAGAGAAGGGCAATGTCGCCGTACTGGCCGACGCGCACCCGACCTTTCTTCTCGCCTTCGCCACTCAAGTGGGCGCCGGCGACCGTGTACATCTCGAGCGCCGTGGCGCGGTCCACCCGGTTCGCCGCGGGCGAGAGCAGGATGTCGCTGACCGTGCGACCGGAGACCAGCCACGACAAGGACAGCCATGGGTTGTAACTCGATACCCGCGTGGCGTCCGTACCCGCAGCGACCAGCAGGCCGCGATCGAGCATTGCGCGAATCGGAGGCGCGACTGCCGCTCGATCGGCTCCGTAGCGTTCGATGAACGCGCGACCCTGGAACATCATGCGGTTCTGTATCGACAGAGCGCCTCCGTAGGCGGCGATCCGGTCGAGGCTTTCGTGGGTAACTGTTTCGGCGTGATCGAAGAACCACGGTACTCCCCGCGGGAAACCGCCGTCGGCGGCGATGCGATCGAAGACGTCCAGGTCTTGGCGGATGGTCTCTTCATACGTGGCGTGAAGTCGAAATCCCCAGCCGTTGTCGAGCAAGAGCCGAGCGGCGGCTTCGAGATCGGCGGGAGCGTTCGCGGCCAATTGTGGGCGAGGTTCGTAGAAGTTCTCGAAGTCGGCGGGGGACCACGCCAGGTTCTCTCCGGCGCCGTTGAAGCGAAGCCACTCGTCGCCGTCTCCGGGCTTCACCATTCCAATCCAACGTCGTAGGTCGTCCAGTTCCTGACCCGGTACCTGAGGAAAGAGGTGATAGGCGATGCGCAGGCTGAGCTCCCCGCGCTGGGCGAGCTGCGTCACTGCTTGATAGTTCTCGGGAAAGCTCTGGAATCCACCGGCCGCATCGATGGCACTGGTGAGTCCGAATCGATTGAGTTCGCGCAGAAAATACTTCGTCGACAGTTCTTGATCCTCGGCGTCGAGACGCGGGCCTTTGGCCAGCGTTGAGTAAAGCAACGTGGCAGCTGGTGCGGCTAACAGAAGCCCCGTCGGATTACCGGCGTGATCGCGCACGATTTCACCGCCAGGCGGATTCTCGGTGTCACGGGTGTAGCCCACCGCTTCGAGTGCTGCGCGATTGAGAAGAGCGGATTGGTAAAGATGCAGAACGAAGACGGGTACGTCCGGGGCGGCCTCGTTCAACTCGGCAATGGTGGGAAGTCGACGCTCAAAGAACTGGTCGCCCGTCCATCCCCCGACGACACGCACCCACTGACCCGCGGGGGTGCGCGCCGCCTGTTCGCGCAACATCGCTAACGCGTGATGCAGCGAGTCGACTCCGTCCCAGCGCAGCTCGAGAAAGTAGTTGAGGCCGCCGCGTATGACGTGGAGATGTGAGTCATTGAGTCCGGCAATCGCACGCCGTCCAAGACCGTCGAAGATACGTGTCGAGTTCCCGATGAGTGGCGCAACGTCGACGTCATCGCCGACCGCGACAAACACTCCGTCACGGATGGCTGCGGCAGTCGCTGCAGGACGCGACGGATCTCCGGTGTGGATGCGCGCATTGCGCAGCACGACGTCCGCTGGCTTTTCGTCCCCGCCAGAAGGCCGGATGCCTCCGACGGGCATGGTGGTCATCGACGCAACGCGCGCGGCCTCAGCGGCGTCGCCGTGGATTGAGAAATCGTCAAGGACTGAGGAGAGAGCACGAGTAGTCTCACGGCATAATGATGCCAGGCGGAGACGCGCCGGGCGAACGCGATGCAGGGGCGGGACCTAATGTGGTCTCTGACTAACAATCGAAAGGGACACTCGTGGATGACGAAACGATTTTGCAGCGCATTGAGAAGCTGTCGGACGAAGAGCAGGCCCTCGAAGAGTCCCACCACGGCACGCCGCTCTCTCAGGAGCAGCAGAGTCGCCTGAAGGCGGTCGAAGTTCAGCTAGATCAGGCCTACGATCTTTTGCGCCAACGCCGCGCTCGTCGCGTGGCCGGACAAGATCCCGACGAAGCCGCGGTGAGGTCCGAGACCGTCGTCGAAAATTACCTGCAGTAGCAACTGGTCGAGTCGGCAGTCCAATGGACCTCGAACTGAATGATCGCGCGTTCCTCATTACCGGGGGAAGTGACGGACTGGGTCTCGCCCTCGCGCAGCGACTTGTCGCGGAGGGTGCGCGCGTAGCCGTCTGTGGCCGAGACCCAGAGCGTCTCGCCGTCGCACAAGACGCACTCGGAACTGACGCCCTCTGTTTTCGCGCCGACGTTACCCAGGCGGTCGAGTTGGACAACTTCATTGATGCCACGCTGGAACGCTTCGGCCGCCTCGATGGGGCGGTGAACAATGCGGGAAAGTCAGAAGCAAGTTCCATCGCCGATTCGAGCGACCAGCAGTGGCGGGGGGACTACGAGCTCAAAGTCATTGCCGCCTTGCACGTGTCGCGTCGTGTGCTGGGTGCCCTGAGCGAGAACGAAGGCGCAATTGTGAACGTGCTGGCTATCGCGGCGCGTACTCCGGGGGCGAACTCGACACCGACAGCGGTGTCGCGCGCCGCGGGACTCGCGATGACCAAGGCTCTTTCGATGGAGGCGGCGCCGCGCCGCGTGCGGGTGAACGCCATACTTATTGGTCTCATCGAATCGGGGCAGTGGGTTCGCCGTGCCGAGGAGGCCCACATGTCGATTGATGAGTACTACGCCGCGATGGCCAAGGCTCGCCCGATACCGCTCGGGAGAATTGGAAAGGCGGACGAGTTCGCCGATCTTGCCACCTATTTGTTGTCGCCCCGCGCGAGTTACATCACCGGCGTGGGAATCAACCTCGATGGCGGACTTTCTCCGGTCATCTAACGGCCGGTTTACCGGCGCGGCAAACGACCGACGAGTGTGCGAATGGATGTTGCGACTTCGCTCGCCGTGGCGTAGGGAGTGAGAGCCGCCCCGGCCCGACCGTGCAGGTGAGCGGCTAGTGCCGCCGCTCCAAAGGGATCGTGGCCCCGAGCAATGGTGGCCGCGATGAGCCCGGCCAAGACATCACCGGTGCCGGCAGTTGCGAGTGACGTGGTCCCCGAGGTGACGATGTGCAGCGCTCCATTTGGATGGGCGACGAAAGTCCGCGGGCCCTTCAGGAGAACGACGCACCCTGTTTCGTGGGCGAGGCGACGGACGTCGTCGATTCGATCGAGGCTCACGGAGTGTCCGGTTAACCGCTCGAACTCTCCAGCGTGCGGGGTCAATACCCACGAACCGTCGTGCGGCGCGCACTGATCAATGAACGCTCGGTCCAATCCGTCCGCATCGACTACCACGGGACACTGCGCCGTCGAGAGCCCTTCGCGCAACCAGGCGGGTGCGTTCGGTCCGAGTCCCGGTCCGGCAACAACCGCTTTGCATCGAGGATCTACCGCAGACTCCTTCAGGTGGACGACCTCGGGTGGTACCCGTACTTGGGACGCGACGTCCCCGCGACTCACGAGGCGAATCATGGATGCGCCTCCGGCTAAGGCACCGCGAAGCACCAACTCCGCCGCCCCCGGCATGAGCGTCGAGCCGACAAAAGCCTGTACCGCGTGGCCCCATTTGTGGTCGTCGACGTTCGAAGAGATCAGACTCGTGAGGTCGTCGTCGTCAACCAGACCGTCACGGGTGGTCGTAGCGATACCGAGCCCGGCAAAATGAAGTTCGCCGACGTACTCGACTGATGGTCCAGAGAAGTGCGCGGGTTTGAACGCACCGAGGGCGATCGTGGCGGTAGCCACCATCGGCTCACCAAGTATCGCGCCGCTATCGGTGTCCACGCCCGAGGGCAAATCAACGGCGAGGACGAGAGTGTCGCGGGCCGCTTTGGGCGCCAGATAGGGTCGCGAGCAACCCGTGCCGAAGGCGGCATCGACAACCAGGTCGTAACCCTCCAAGAGTGTCGGAAGTTGGTTCCAATCCAGTACGCGAACGAGAGCTCCGCGTGACGTCAACCATCGAGCGGCCACGCGACCGTCGGCCCCATTGAGACCAGGTCCCGCGACAACGCAGACTCGACGTCCGTAGCAACGCCCGAGCAGTCGTTGCGCGCTGAGCCCCACGGCCGTTCCCGCGTCGCGCACCAGGGCGTCTTGGCCACGAAGGGCGACGGCCTTCGCGTCAGCGTCACGCATCTCTGACAACGTCAGGAGTGGAATCATGGGCCTTCCTTCCAGCGCCACGGTATCGCGCGCGCGTTCTTCAGCGCCGGACTAAGACCAACAGCACGAAGCCACCACCCCGAGAGGTGGTGGCTTCGTGCAACGTGATGCAGTGGTGTTACTTCAACCAGCTCGGAATCGGACTGATCGTCAACCGGGTCGTCGTCTTTAGCGGCGACGACTTGGAGTTGCCCGTCGTAAACACGGTTCCATTCACCGGAGTTGCGTAGATGGGCGCATTGGAGCCGTTCGCGTCAATCTTGGCGATGACCCCACCTGTGAGACCCTGGTGGTTCGAACCCGAGTACTTGAGTGGCGTGATTGCCGGGTCAGAGAACGTCGTCGTCAACAGCGTCTTTACGAAGCCCGCACGAGTCACAGTCTTGCCTTCAGCCTTCAGAGCTTCGACGAACGCGACGCCAAAGCCAACACCGTAAAGTTCGTTGCCGGTCAGGACCGATCCCGAAGTGAACTTGGGGAAGTCGGACTTGTCGGCCAGAAGTACCTTACGGATCCATGGGATCCACGGGTCACCAGTATCGGTGACCGAGGGGAAGTAGTCAAGCGTGTACGCGCCCGCTTCGCCAGCGAAGTCGACCGATGTAGGGTCGGCGCCCACACTGGAGATGATCCAGGTCGGCGAGTAGCCGAGCGCGTGCGCCACTTCCAAGATGCCCGTGGTGAAACCGGGCACGGAGTCGAGGACGACGACCTGAGCCTTGTTGGCCTGCAGTGTGGCGACGTCGGCTTGAATGTCACTGGTCGAACCGGTGATCGCGTCGGCGGCGTTGTAGGTCAACGAGTTCGCGCTAGCGACTGTGATGCCACCGTCTTCGAGCCCGAGCAAGCCGTTGGCGCCGAAGTCGTCATTTTGACCAATGAAGCCGACGGTCTGACCCGAGTAGTGAGTTTTGATGAATTTCGCGAAGATCTTGCCCTCGGCGTTGTAGCTGGTCTGGTAGCCGAACAGGTCCGGGTACTGCGACGGGTCGTCCCAGGCCTTGGATCCCGAGTTCACGAACAGCTGCGGTACACCGTTCTGCTTGAGGTAACTCTCGACGCTCTCTTCTGCGGCGGTGCCCAATGAACCGACGGTAGCGAAGACATGGTCTTGCGCAACGAGGACTTGGTTTTGGCTGAGCGTGGTGACGCTCGCGCCCGCCGTGCAACCGAGTCCGTAGGACGCGAGGTCGTAGCAGTCGTCCAGGCGGATGTACTTGATCTTTCGACCGTTCACGCCACCGTGGGCGTTCACCCACTTGAAGACCGCGTTTGCTGCAGCCGAGACCGGGGCGTACGTGGCTGCGATGCCCGACAACGGTACGGACGCTCCAATCGTGATCGAGTTTGCGGTTACGCCGGGTGTCGATCCCGCCGCGCCGGCGCTACTGGAGAGTAACCCAGTCGTTATGCCTCCTAAAGCGAGTGCAGACACGCTTAGTAACGTCATTGAACGTCGTAGACGTTTCATAGTTGATTCCCCCTGTGAAATGTAGATAACTACTTGGTAACTGCGTGGTAACTAATGTACTTCGCCCAGACCAGGGACTTCACGTCGGGGCCGGAAAACTCGGAAAAGCCTTTTAATGGGAGTTCGAAGCGAGACGAGACCGCGCGGCACAAACAGCATCGTCAAGATCAACAGGACGCCGAAGATAATGCCCTGCATGTTCGCCCCGAGATTCGAGGTGGGGTTGACCCCGGTGAGTGAGTTCACGTGAGCGACAAGATTGGCGCTAAACGAGTAGATGATGCCGCCGATGACCGCACCGCTGAGTGTGCCGATGCCCCCGAGAACCATCAACGTCAGCAACGTGATCGAGAGAGTGAGGGGAAAGGTTTCGGGCCGGACGGACGCTTCGAGGAGTGAGTAGAGGGCGCCACCGAGACCGGCGTAGGCGGCAGCGATCATGAAGGCGTTCGAACGTGTGCGCGACAGATTCACGCCCATGAGTTCGGCTGCGACGTCATTGTCGCGCACCAAGCGCATCGCACGACCAGTGCGTGAATGAAAGAGATTGGCCATGAAGAAGAACGAGACGGTGGCTATCACCACCGCCAAATCAGCCGTCCACTGCGCGTTCGCGTTAATCGAGGCGTTGGCGCCACTGAACAGATGTCCAAACCAGCCCGGCGTGACGAGAGAGTTCATGAAGATCCCGCCCTCGCCGCCGGTGATGGAAGTGAAGTTTTGGGCGATGGGGGTCACGGCGGCCGCGAAGGCGAGAGTGAGCCCCGCGAGATAGGGTCCGCGCAGTCGGGTAGAGGGAATGGCGATAATCAGTCCGCTAAATCCGCCCGCGATGATGGCGAGCACCAGGGTGAAGACCAGGGGAGTCGTGTTGTGATGATGCGCCCAGACGCCTGCGGCGTACGCGCCAACGGCCATGAAGCCGGAGTTGCCGAGCGAGATCTGCCCGCTCCACCCGATGAGCCAACTGAGTCCCAAGATCACGATGGCGATGGAGGCGCCACCGGCTAGTTCCGAGTTGGCGACGGGCGGCAAGATGAACGTGATCGCCAGCGTGAGTACGCCGAGCGCGGCGACTCCGAGCAGTCGCGAGTGAGTCGACTCTTGGCGGAAGAAGGAGCGCCACCAGTCCACTAGACCCTCCGTCCCGCTTGTCGAGTGAACAGACCTTGGGGGCGAATCATGAGAGCGACAACCAAGATGATGATGCCCCCGAGTGGCGCGACGTTGGGCGACCAGTAGGAGAGGATGAACTGCTCAGCGAGGCCGATCAAGAGACCGCCGGCGACGGCGCCGATAGGAGACTCCAGTCCTCCAACTGCGGCGGCGATGAATCCTGCGACGAAGATGCCGTCCATGTCGGTCGGAAACAGGCCAAAGCTTCCCGAGGCCTGAATGACGGCCGCTATTGCCCCGACGCCCGCCGACAGCATCCATCCGATCGTGAGCATTCGCGACACGCGAATCCCGAGCAATCGCGAGACTTCTGGCGCCAATGCTGAGGCCCGTAGCTGTAGTCCGAGTTTCGTGAAACGAAAGAGCGCCGCGACGAACAGCATGATGCAGATGGCGAGGATGATCTGAAAGATGATGAACGGCGAGAGGTAGACGAGATTGCCATTGGCGTGAAAGAAGATCTGCGAGAAGGGTTCGGCGATGTTGCGTGTGGTGCTGGTCCAGATCGCCGCCGCCAGTGCTTCGATGACGCCGAGAAAACCCACCATGACAACAATGGGATTGATCTCGGGCTTGCCGTAGAGAGGACGTATGAGCACGCGCTCGGTGAGTCCTCCCAGGATCATGCCGACGGCGACCGAGATAATGACACACCACCAGTAGCCGATGCCCCGATCAATTTCGGTCATGCCGATGTAAGTGGCAAACATGGCCATGGCGCCCTGGGCGAAGTTCAAGACGTGGGTGGACTGCCAGATGATGACGAGGCTGAGCGCCACCAGCGAGTACACGACTCCCTGGGCCAGCCCGCCAAAGATGTTGTGCATGAAAGCGGACGTGAGAAAGGCACTCATTCGACGACGACTCCGAGGTAATAACGGCGTAGATCGTCGTTGGCCGCGACGCTCGCGGCGTCGCCGCTGGCGACGGCGCTGCCGAGATGCAACACGACCGCCTGATGAGCGATCCGTAGTGCGCTCTTCGCGTTCTGCTCGACGAGAATGACGGTGAGATGCTCGCTCTCGCAGAGGTCGTGAATCGAGCGCATGAGTTGCGCGGTCACCTGGGGAGCGAGGCCGAGTGAGGGCTCGTCCAAGAGCAACACGCGCGGCTTCGCGATGAGGGCGCGCCCCATGGCGAGCATCTGACGTTCGCCGCCCGAGAGAGTGGAGCAGAGCTTCTTTCGACGTTCACCGAGTGCCGCAAATCGTTCGTACTGTTCGCGTAGCCCTTCGGCGAGATCGACCTTGGCGGCCATCGCCCCGAGACGTAAGTTCTCTTCGACGGTGAGCTCTTCAATGACGCCGCGGCCCTCAGGGACGTGGGCAATACCCATTCGAGCAATATTTTCGGTAGCGACTCCCACAAGATCGCGCTCGTCGAAATGAATGGATCCGGTCTTGGGCGAAACCAATCCCGAGATAGTGCGCAGCAGCGTCGTCTTGCCCGCGCCGTTCGCGCCTAGCACCGCCGTGATCTGTCCGGTGGGCGCTTCGAAACTCACGTCGCGCAGTGCCCTGACGGCCCCATAGTTAACGGAGAGGTTCTGAACTCGAATCATTCGTCCAGCCCCAGATAGGCGGCGAGCACGTCGGGATTGTGACTGATCTCGCTCGGAGTACCTCGAGCGATCACTTGGCCGAAGTTCAAGACGACAAGTTGATTGACGAGCTGCATTACGAAATCCATGTTGTGCTCTACGAGCAAGACGCTCATCGACGAACGCAGCTCAATGATGAGTTGAATGAATGTGTCGAGTTCCTGTTCGTCGAGTCCGGACGCGGGCTCGTCCAACATGAGCAGCACCGGGCGCGTCATCAGGGCACGGGCGATCGAGACTTTTTTGGCGATGCCGTAAGGAAGGCCGCCAGGGAACACTTCAGCGAATTTGGCGATACCGAGGCGCTCGAGTTGTTCGACGGCTTCCTCTCGCAGTGCTCGCTCGTGACGAAGTCCTCCTGGCAGGCCAACGAGCGAACTCCAGAGGCCCCCGCCGGGGCGACTCTGCGCTCCGGCCATGACGTTTTCGAGCACGCTGAGGTGATTGAACAGCCCCACTCCTTGGAGCGTGCGTGCGACGCCCGCCTTCGCGAGCTGCGCCGGGTGGAGTCCGCGTTTTCCCATTTCGGGAAAGCTCACTGCGCCCGAGGTCGGTCGTTGAAACCCGCAGGCCACGTTGAAGGCGGTGGTCTTGCCTGCGCCGTTGGGCCCGATCAGTCCGACAATCTCCTGCTCGGCCACTTCAAAACTCACGTCGTTCAATGCGAGAAGACCGCCGAATCGCACCGACACGTGCTCGAAGGCGAGCGTGATTGGGCGAGGGGTCGAGTCAGTCACAGCGCTCCAAACTACTCCGAAGTCAGAATGTCATGAGCGCGTCGGTCCACGTCGAGACGTTATTTCGGTTACGCGCCCCGCCCCAAGATCCGCTAAGACGGAAGTGAGACGATGCCGGTGATGGTGGCGACAATCTCGTCAGCGCCCGAGCCGGGTCCAAAAACGGCCGCGACACCAAGCGCGCGCAACTCCTCGATGTCCCTCGGCGGAACAATTCCGCCGAGTACGACGGGAATGTCCGAGCCCCTCGAGCGCAGAGCTTCGACGACGAGGGGAGCAAGAGTCATGTGAGCGCCGGACAACATCGAAAGTCCGACGACGTTGACGTCTTCTTGGATGGCTGCCGAGGCAACGGACTCAGGTGTCTGAAAGAGCCCGGTGTAGACGACTTCCATTCCCGCGTCGCGCAGGAGTCGCGCCACAACCTTTATGCCACGATCGTGACCGTCGAGACCAACCTTCGCAACCAGTACGCGAAGGCTCACAGCGAGGGAACCTCGACGTACCGACCAAAGACGTCGGCGAGCGTCGACATCATTTCTCCCACCGTTGCGTAAGTCTTGGCGGCGTCGATGAGGGCAGGCATGAGATTGACGTCGGGGTCCTGCGCTTCACGTCGGAGGCGATCCAGAGCATGCTTGACCTGTTCGTCGTCGCGATCGTGGCGTACTTGATCAAGGCGCGCCAACTGTTTGCGCTCGTCTTCGTTCGTGATTTGCAACGTCGCCAACTCATTGTCATCGTTGCCCTCAAGAAAGGCGTTTACGCCCACGACGATGCGGTCGCCGCTATTGAAGGATCGTTCCAACTCGTACGCAGAGTCCGCGATGCGTCCTTGGAACCAGTTTTCTTCAATGCCGCGGACGCAGCCCTCCAGCATGGATCCTTCGCCCATCTTGGAGATATGGGCGAAGAGGGCTTCCGCTTCTCGTTCCATCTCGTCGGTCAGAGATTCGACGAACCACGATCCGCCCAGGGGATCGGCCACGTTGGTCACGTTGGTCTCATGCGCAATGATCTGTTGGGTGCGCAGGGCGATACGCGCCGCCTTTTCCGACGGCAGCGCTAACGCCTCGTCCATGGAGTTGGTGTGGAGTGATTGAGTGCCGCCGAGAACCCCTGCGAGAGCTTCTATGGCGGTGCGAGCGATGTTGATCTCGGGCTGTTGGGCGGTAAGCGACACGCCTGCCGTTTGGGTGTGGAAGCGCAACTGCCAGGATCGCTCGTCGCGCGCGCCGTAATGATCCTTCATCCATTTGGCCCAAATCCGGCGCGCGGCGCGGTACTTAGCGATTTCTTCGAAGAAGTCGATGTGCGCGTTAAAGAAGAACGACAGACGCGGTGCCACCTCGTCCACGCTCAGTCCGCCCTGTACTGCGAGTTCGACGTAGGCGAATCCGTTGGCGAGGGTGAAGGCGAGCTCTTCCGCGGCGGTTGAACCGGCTTCGCGAATGTGGTATCCCGACACGGAGATGGAGTTCCACTTGGGCATCTCGGCTGCGGTAAAGGTAATCGTGTCGCGGACCAGGCGCATCGATTGGCGAGGAGGAAAGACGAACTCCTTTTGTGCCTGGTACTCCTTCAAAATGTCGTTTTGCAACGTGCCGCCGAGAAGTGCTCGATCGACTCCCGACTCTTCGGCTTGGGCGACGAACATGGCGAGCATGACGGCCGCCGGCGAGTTGATAGTCATCGAGGTCGTGATGTTGGCGAGGTCGATTCCGGCGAAGAGGTCACGCACGTCGGCGAGTGTGTCAATTGCCACGCCGCATCTTCCGACTTCGCCAAGGGACATCGGTTCATCGGAGTCCAACCCCATGAGCGTTGGCATATCGAAGGCCGTTGAAAGCCCGGTGCCACCCGATCGGATGATCTCTCGAAAACGCGCATTCGTGTCCGTCGCCGTACCAAAACCGGCGAACATCCGCATCGTCCACAGTTTCGTTCGGTACATCGAGGCGTGCACGCCCCTGGTATAGGGGTAGACCCCCGGATACTCCGCGTCGTCAGCTCCGTACGCCGGAGCGAGGGGAATGCCGGACATCGTTGCGAACTCGCCCGACCGAAGCGGCGCGGCATCGTACAGGCGTCTCCACCGCTCTTGGGCGCTTTCTTCTGTCACGCCATCTCCTTCACCGAGACCTTGAGTCTCAGCATAGAGTCCGTCCGCTTGAGCATTTTCTCGCTGAGCGTGGCGTTGAGAAGAGCATCACGCGGTCTTCGACGTTGCGTGGCAGAGCTCGTCGGTGCGCAATGGACGTCTTCGAAGTAGGGTGAGAGCCAATCGCTGAATCCAGTCCTCGTTGAGCGTCGTGTATCGAGGAGAACGTGCAGTGGCGCATGCAAGGATCGCGAGATTCGTGAGTTTGACAAGGATCTTGGACGACTCTCGTGGTTGCTGACCGACTCGTCGACATTTTCACGCTGATGGAGCGTTTCGATCATCAGCGCACGGGGACGGAGGCGCTGTGTGCGGTAGCGACCGAGTTTTTGTCACTCGACGGCGCGGGCATTGCACTGATTAGTGACGTCGATGTCCTCACGACTCTCTGTACGAGCGGCCCGACGGCGCAAGAACTGATGGATCTCGAAGTCATCGTGGGCGAAGGCCCCGCGACGCACGCCAGTCAAGACGGCGCCATCGAGGTACCAGATCTGGTGCATGCATCGCTCCGGTGGCCCATATATTCGCCTCGTGCTCTCGACCTCGGAGCCAGGGCCGTCTTCGGTTTTGAAGTTCGACTTGGGGCTATCCGCTTTGGCGCACTCAGCCTCTTTCGAGAGAGCTCTGGACCGCTCATCGGAACTCAGGTGTCCGACGGATATCTCATGGCGTCGGTGATAGCGAGGTCTGTCTTGAGTCAGCAGGCCGGCGCCACGGCCGAGAGCCTTATCGGTGAGATCGGCGCGACATCGACTCTTGACTTCAGCGTTCACCAGGCGGCGGGAATGGTCGCGATTCAGGGCTTCATGTCGGTGAGAGATGCCCTGGTCACGCTGCGCGCGCATGCCTTTGCCTCAAACTGCCAGTTGAGCGAACTCGCCGAGCGCGTTGTTTCGCGCGAGACCCGCTTCGAATCCGAGTCGGGAACTTGGAAAAACGATCCAAACTCCGCATTCGCCGAGAAGTAGAATGAAGCCCTGGCCGTTTATGACGTTTGGATGCCGTTTGATCCGCGGTGAAGAGAACAGGTGGGATCGTGGCTAGAGAATCGCTTTTGATCGCAACTCTCGTTGAACTCGCGGACAATTTGGTAGACGATTACGACATTATTGACGTGTTAACCGTATTGAGCGACCGATGCGTTGAGGCACTGGATGTCGATGCGGCGGGCGTCATGCTCGCCTCTCCCGGAGGGGAGCTGCAGTTCGTGGCCTCTTCGAGCGAGTCGGTACGAATTCTTGAGTTGTTTCAGATTCAGGCCGACGAGGGGCCCTGCGTTGACAGTTTCCGAGACGGAATCGCGATTATCAATCACTCGCTGGAAGACGCCGAACAACGTTGGCCGCGATTTGCGCCGCGCGCTCTGGCCTATGGATTCCGCTCTGTTCACTGCCTGCCAATGCGTTTACGTGGTCGAACAATCGGGGCGCTTAATCTGTTTCGAATGCACGAAGGGATGCTGACGGCTGAAGACGTTGGCGTCGCCCAAGGTCTCGCCGACGTTGCCACGATCGCAATCCTCCAGCACCAATCGTCACTCGACGCCACCACCTTGAATAACCAATTGAGCAATGCGCTCAACAGCCGCATCATCATTGAGCAAGCCAAGGGTATGGTTCGACAAGCCACCAGCTGCGGCATGGATGACGCCTTCAACCGACTTCGCGCTCACGCTCGAAACAACAATGAGGGGTTGACGGAACTGGCTACGCGCATCGTCGGTAGGTCGGTGCAGTCGAGCGAACTCGACGAGTGGACCCAGCCCGCGCGCATCTAACGCCTTAATTCACATGGAGTGTCCGGCTACGAGCCAGAGGAAACCTCGAAACCTGTCCTGAATCAAGCGGTTACGTGTGAAAGATTGGTGCGACTGGTACTCTTCGACCAGGACGTCAAGACCCCGCTTCCTTCTCGCCTGACATTGCGTCGGGCCCGTAAGAAGAAGGAACGAACTATGGGTCTACCAGGAATGGTTCTAAGTGTCATCGCAACTGCGGCTGGCGCAATTATGTATTGGGCGGTGACCTATCAAGGCACCGGATTCCGTCTCTCGACCGTCGGCATCATTTTGATGATCGCGGGTGTCGTCGGTTTTATCATTTCGGCGATTGTGTTCGCCTCGTCACGCCGAGTCCCCGGCGAGGGGCATCATTCGTTGGATCGCCAAGTCGTCGGCCCTCAGGGCCAATCGAGCTCGGTCCACGAAGAGACTACGTGAGAATCCCAGGCGCTCACCGCGCGCGTACGCCCCTCCATGCATCGTTGGGTCGTTGACTGATGTTCCTGCGCTCTGGGACCATCATCATCATCCTTGTCGTGGTCATCATTTTTTTGATCGTGCGATGACCAATTTTGCTCATGTGGTCACGGATTTCGCTGGTGACTATGAACCGGCGAGTGACCACATGTTCTATCTGCAGTAAATGAATGAATAGCTCTTGAAGTCGGTATATAAAGAGAAACGGGGAAAGTCATGACAATGAGAAATAAGGCTCGAAACCTATTCCAGATATCCAAAGGCCGGGCAAAAGAGGCTGCTGGACGCGTGTCGGCTGACGAGGACCTCGAACACGAGGGAGTCAAAGACCAGCAGGTGGGCAACCTGAGGCAAGCAGGTGAAAAGGTCAGAGATGCTTTTAGAAAACGATGAGCCATTGACGGAGGATGATTTGGTTCGCGATCATGCTTCGCTGACCCACTTGGCTTCGAGGGAGGGCGGAAGCCTCCACGATGACATTGAGCGGCTCATCGACATAGCGGCTCAACTGTTCTCGGCGATTGAGGTCCACATCCATCATTTGGAGGAAGTACTGACCTCCTCACATGGTGAGGGCATCGCATCGTCAACCCAAACGGTTTTTAAAGAACAGCTCATCCGGACTGCGGCGAGTTTGAACGCTTCTCTCTGTGAGGTCGCCATTCATCTTGAAGGACGCGGGGGTCCACGGTCTTTAGCTCTTCAGGACTGAGAGGACTACTTTTCGCTGTCGAGTTCGCGTAGGGATTCGTGGTGGGCGAGTTGTTCTTGCTCACGCTTGATCAATTCATCGTCGGGAGCAACCTCAAGCTTGACCGCGCGATCATCGGCCTGGGGACTGGAGCGAATAAGTTCGTCGAGCTTCAACTGCAATACGAGCTGATGGCGACTTTGCGTGTGCTGGATGACGAAGAGCATGATCAACGTGACGACGTCGGCAATCGCGCCGAAGGTCGTCAGCCAGGTCGTCGGGAAGCCTTCGATTCCCAGAATCAGAAGAAAGACAAGCAGTACGAGAGCGACCGCGACGGCGGCACTTGCCCGTGACGTGGCTTCGCTGATCCTACGTAAGAACTTGCTGATTTCGCGCAGTGGCGCTCGGTGTTCCATGATCCTCCGATCGTGCACGTCGGTGCGAGGTGTTTCGATAGTAAGACCGAGTGGGGTGCTCAGTAGGGACGCGGCGCAGAGCCGCTGAACTAGCGTAGTGACCGAGAAAATCTACGCGTCGGCGATAGCAAGAGCCAACAGGGGGGCGGACGCCTTGTTGAGGCATTCTCGAAACTCGAAGGCGGGTTGGCTGTCGGCGACGATTCCTCCGCCCGCTTGCACGGTGGCGACACCATCGCGCAGTGACACCGTACGAATGGTGATTGCAAAATCCGCGTTGCCCGACAGCGAGAAGTATCCAACGGCGCCGCCATAGGGACCGCGATACACCGACTCAAACTCGTCGATCAGTTCCATCGCGCGAACCTTGGGCGCGCCCGTCAGAGTGCCCGCCGGAAAGAGTGCGTCAAAGGCGTCAAAGGCGTCGAGACCTTCCCTCAACTCGCCATCCACGTGACTCACGAGGTGCATCAGATGCGAAAACCGCTCGACGTGCGCGAGACGTTCGACGCGTACGGTGCCGGGAGTGGCGACGCGACCGACGTCATTGCGCCCGAGATCGACCAGCATGACGTGCTCGGCGATCTCCTTCTCGTCAACCATCATCTCGGCCTCTAGGGCGAGGTCCTCGGCGTCGCTCGCTCCACGCGGACGCGTGCCGGCGATAGGCCGTGTGCTCACGACGCCTTCGTGCACGCGCATCAACATTTCCGGGGAGGCACCGACGATCTGACTGTCGCCCGAGTCGAGCAGGTACATATAGGGCGAAGGATTCAAGGCCCGCAGCACCCGGTAGAGCGTCAATGGGTTCACCGAACTCGAGCGTCGAAACTGCTGGCTCGGCACCACCTGAAAAACGTCGCCGGCCACGATGTACTTTTTTGCGCGTTCGACGACATCGGAGTACTCGTCGGCGGAAAAGTTGGAGAGTCCTTCGGCGAGAGCGAGGATATCGATGTCCGAGCGCTGTTGCGGCGCGGTCGCGACGAGGCGCTCGGTGTCGGGATCAGTTGCCGGAGCGGGTCCGAGCAGTGACGCGACGAGGTTGTTCAGCCGTTCGAGGGCCCTGTGATAGACGCGCGCCGGGTCGTCGCCTTCGACCACGCCTAGCACCACGACGGTGGTCGAGTGACGAAGGTGGTCGCAGATCAAGATCGCCTCGGGAAAGGAGAAATCAACGTCGGGCCAGGTCGGATGAGAAGCTCGCCCCGGGAGTCGTTCAAGACGACGAACGTAGTCGTACGTCACAAATCCCACGGCTCCGCCAACGAAGTCGGGAAGATCAGTCGAAATGAAGGTGCGATATGTCCCGAGCAGTTTGCGGAGCTCGTCGAGCGGCGCGAGTTCGCTCTCGCGCGAGATGGCTCCTTCGACGATGGTCACTTCATCGCGCGTGGTGAGCCGCCAGCGCCGATCGAGGCCGATGAAGGAGTATCGTCCGGTCGCCTCTCCGAGGGCCGCGCTCTCAAGAAGGAAGATTGCCCGCTCACCGAGTCGCTGGTAGAGCGAGACGGGCGTTTCGCGGTCGAGTTGCAACGTAACGTGCAGAGGAACGACGTTGTAGCCCTCATCGATGAGATCGAGAAACGGTTCCAGTTTCAACGGGTCCATGGCGAAAGGTTAGTAAGTCTGGGTCGTAGGATTATCTCCAATGTCCCTCGGACCCACCATTCTCGTTGTCGACAACTATGATTCGTTCGTCTACAACCTCGTGCAGTATCTGGGAGAACTCGGCGCGCGGGTGGTCGTTCGGCGCAACGACGATGTCGGCGCCACTGATCTGGCGACACTCGGCGTTGACGGAGTGCTGATCTCACCTGGTCCGGGACGGCCCGAAACTGCGGGCAACTGTCTCACAATCGTTCGTCAATGCGGCGAACAGTCACTGCCGATGCTCGGAGTCTGCCTGGGTCACCAAGCCCTCGCCGTCGCCTTCGGCGGACTGGTAGACGTCGCACCGGAGCTGCTGCACGGACGGGCCAGCGTTGTCACGCACGACGGAGCTGGCGTGTTTAGCGGCGTCTCTAACCCACTGGTCGCCGGGAGATATCACTCGCTCGTCGTGCTCGAGGACTCACTGCCCGACGTGTTCGAGGTCAGCGCGACCTCGAACGACTTGATCATGGGCATGCGCCATCGCACGCTCGACCTTGAAGGCGTGCAGTTTCACCCTGAATCCGTCCTTACCCAAGACGGGTACTTGATCCTGGCAAACTGGCTTGAGCGCTGCGGAGCCGAAGGAGCGGTGGAGCACGCCTTGGTTCTCGCGCGTCGCGCCGACGACGTCCGAGCGGCCCTGCCTCAACCTCGTCGCTAACGAAGAATTCCGTCCAAGTCATTGTCGAGGTCGCTGCGATTTATTGGAATGAGCCGCCGGGAGCCACGCGCGTCTCGGTGATATCGCCGTCCAGCAACTCCACTCGGTATGCCGCTGGACCAGTGAGCAGATCGACGTCGGTGTCGGCAACGACGGTCGTTGGCTCAGTTCCTTCGTACCAAATCCCTGTGCCGTTATCGGTAGCGAAGGCCAGCGGACCGAGGACACCTTCTTTCATGAGTTTCTGCAGCAACGGCCGACGCTGTGCTTCGACGTCGTAGTGAACCCCATTGCCGTACGGCAAGAATCCGAGAGCGTTGGTCACCGGTTTGAGGGTGGGACCAAAGGAGTCGGTCGTGCCTCCGACGTGCCAGCACAGACTGCCCGCCGAGACGCCGCCCAAAATGACGCCGCTCTCCCAGGCTTCTCGCATCGCGGTGTCGACCCCGTGGAGACGCCATAGAACCAGAAGATTCGCGACGGAACCGCCGCCCACCCAGACGAAGTCGCACGAGGTGAGTCGTTCGACCGGGTCGGCCGATGGTTGCGTGAAGAGCTTGAGTTCCGTGACGTCACAGCCCGCTGCGTTGAAAGCCTCGTACAGTCGCGAGTACCACTCATTTGGGTCGCCGCCCGCGGTCTCCACGAGACAGACCCGTGGCCGATCCTTGTTCGTCGCGGCCAACGCGCCGAGGATCATCTTCCCGAGGCGAGCAGTCCCCTGCACCGGGCCGGGCACGAAGCCACCCGAGGTAGCGAGAATTCGAGGAGTAGTCATGACACATTTCTATCGGACACCCTCGGGCCGAGGCTACCCACGCGAGTTCTAGGATTCGAAGCACACCCGCGAAGGAGAGCTATGGCCACGAGCGAAGCCGATCTTGACGTACTGATTGACGAACTCGTCACGTCCTATCCGCCCGCATCAACTGACCCCGTCAAGTTCCTGGGTGAGCAGTTCGATCGCGGCCTTGCCTGGTTGCACTTTCCTGAGGGCAACGGGGGGCTAGGTCTTTCGCCGTCGGATCAGCTCTACGCGATGCGCAAGCTCTCGAAGCTCGGCGCGCCGAGCGCCGGGATGCGCAACATCATCGGATACGGCATGGTGGCACCCACGATTGTGATCCACGGTACGGAAGAGCAAAAGTCGCGGTTCTTGCGGCCCCTCTTTACCGGTGAGGAGATCTGGTGTCAGTTGTTCTCGGAACCGGGCGCTGGCTCTGACGTCGCGACTCTCGCGACACGAGCCGAGCGTGACGGGGACGAATGGATCATGACCGGCCAAAAGGTGTGGACGACCCTCGCGCACATCGCGTCGTACGGACTGATCATTGCCCGCACGAACCCCGACGTTCCCAAGCACAAAGGCATCACGGCATTCCTCGTGGACATGCACGCTCCCGGTGTCGATGTTCTACCGCTGTATCAAGTCACCGGTGAAGCGGAGTTCAACGAGTGCTTCTTCACCGAGGTGCGTATTCCCGATACCCGACGTCTCGGAGGAGTCGGCGAGGGATGGGGCGTGTCCATCACCACACTGATGAATGAACGCGTGTCGATTGGCGGAACGGTGCCCCCGCGCAGTTCGGGACTTATTGGCGAGGCGCTGAAGATATGGCAGGCGCACTGGGCCACGCGCGAGGACGCTCACGCGCTTGCTGTTCGAAGCGACCTCATGCGCGCCTGGGTGAGGAATGAAGTGGGCCGTCTGACGAACTGGCGTGCCAACGACCTGCGCCGGGCCGGAACTCCCGGTCCCGAAGGATCGGTCGCGAAGCTGGCGTTCGCCGAAGAGAATCAGCGAACGAGCGAACTGTGCGTCAATCTGATGGGGTCCGAAGGCATGCTCTACGGTTCGAACTACCCCCAGATACGCCCGAGCGAGTCGGCCATGTCCGGCGGTGACATGCGGAAGGCCTTTTTGCGCATGCGCGCAAACTCCATTGAAGGCGGCACCAGTGAGGTGATGCGCAACATCATCGGCGAACGCGTCCTCGGTCTCGCCGGTGAGCCGCGCAACGACAAGGACGTCGCCTGGAAAGACGTTCCGCGAAGTTAGCGAAGAACGGGTGTGAGGTTCGCGTCGAAAAACGCACGAACGCGTCCGTCCGCGTCCTTCGTCGCTTCATCGTTGTACGCCGCCGGTCGGGCGTCGCAGTGAAAGCCGTGACCGGCCAGCGGATAGCGCACGATCTCGGTGTCGACGTCGAGGCGACCAGTGACGTCGCGTAACGCTTCCACCTCAGCGGTGGGAATGCCCGTATCGAGGTCGCCATATAGCCCAAGCCACGGCGAGGAAAGGTGTTCGGCAACCTCGAGAAGGGGTGAGAGACCCATTCGCCCCGTCGCGATTCCTCCTCCGTAGTAACTGAGGGCCGCGCCCACGATGCCAAGGGTCGCGGCGAAGAGCGCAACCGATCCGCCCATGCAGAATCCAATGACGCCTATCGACGAGGGGTTAAAACCGAGCGTGGCGAGAAAGTCGGTGGTGGCGCGCAAGTCGTTGGTCAGCCCGGTTTCCGTGACAGTTGCCATAACCGACTTGGCTTGGTCGATGTCGTCGTAGGGAATCTCGGGTGACCCGCTGCGGTGAAAGAGATGGGGTGCCACGACGAAGAAACCGTCATCCGAGTAGCGGTCGGACACGTTGCGAATGTGATCGTTGACGCCGAAGGCTTCTTGCAGGACTATCAGCGCACGCGACGCCTCGGCTGAACCCGTCGCATAGATCGGAAAGCCCGGTGAGTTCGTGACGAGACTCATTCGAAGATGGGGTCCGCTGTCCTAGTTCTCTTGAGTTCGAAGAAGCCCGGAGTGTTCGCGACCAACATGACACCGTCGAAGAGTTTGCCCGCGGCTTCTCCCTTGGGTGCGGGCGTGACAACTGGGCCGAAGAAGGCCACGTCGCCGACGTGGATGACGGGTGTTCCGACTTCGTAGCCGACGGGATCCATACCGGCGTGGTGGCTTTTGCGAAGTGCTTCGTCATAGTCGGTCGACGAGGCGGCGAGAGCTAGGTCCGCATCGAGGCTCACGTCGTTGAGGGCTTTCACGATCACGTCGTCGAGATCTTTGTTGCCCTCGATATGACGGTGCGTACCCATGGCGCTGTAGAGAGGCTCGACAACTTCGTTGCCGTAGCGCTCTTCTGCGGCGATCAGAACGCGTACCGGTCCCCAGGCCTTGTTGAGTAGGTCCTTGTACTCTTCGGACATATCGCGGCCGTCGTTCAAAACGGCCAGGCTCATGACGTGAAAGTCAACATCGAAGTTGCGGACTTGGCCCGCTTCGAGAAGCCATCGCGAAGTTATCCAGGCCCAGGGACACAGGGGGTCCACCCAGAGATCAACATGTTCGGTCATGACAGTCCTTATGGTTCTACTTTTGTGCGTGTGCTTCCAACACAGTAATGACCATGTTCGTCACCCCAACCGCCATGGGAAGGTCCAACATTTCGTCAATGGCGTGGGCATTCGACTCGGGTCCATCGACGCCGGTCGCGACAAACTGAACGCCGGGATAGCGCTTCGCGAGTGAGCCAAGGAAAGGAATGGATCCGCCTTCGCCCGTGAAGCCGACTGATCGTCCGAAGGAGTCGATCGACGCTTGCTCGAGGGCGGGCGCGAGCCACGGCGCCAGTTCCGGCGACACCCATCCATCACCCGGATTGACGTTGGTTATGGTGACGCGTGCATGAGACGGAACGTCCGTTGTGAGGAGCCGGATTATTGCTTCGGCGGCAACGGCCGAGTCGACGCTCGGGGGCAAACGAAAGGACAGCACCGCTGTCGTGAACGGGCGAAGGACGTTGCCGGCGATGTCCGGACCGGGTATTCCTCCCATGCCGATCACCGACAGAGTGGGGAACCAATTTCGTCGCAGCAGCCTTTCCTCGGCGTTCGCGCCCATTAGTTCCACGCCGTCAAGAGTGGGAATGTCCTTCGCGAGGAGATCGCCAAACTCGGCGGCGATGTCGTGCGCGGAGCGCGCGTGCGATTCGGGAATCTCGGCGTGCAGCTCCTTGACGAGGATCTCGCCGGTTGTGGCGTCTTCGAGACGGTCGAGCAACTGGCGAAGAACTCGAAATGACGACGGTGCCACGCCGCTCGTGGAGCCGCTGTGGCGACCATCTTCGAGAACCCCGACCGTGACGTCAAGGTTGACGACGCCTCGCAGTGACGTGGTGACCCAGAGGCGGTCGTAGGTGAGAGCTCCCGAGTCGAGACAGATAAGCAGCTCCACGTTACCGAGGTGATCTTTCAGATAGTCGAGGTAGGCCTCGAGATCCCTGCTGCCGCTCTCTTCGCTGGCTTCAATCAAGACGACGCAACGTCCGTGAGGGATGTCGTGCGCTTCCATCGCTTCGATGGCACTCAACGCGGAAAAAAAAGCGTATCCATCATCGGCCACGCCGCGCGCGTACAGACGGTCACCTCGGCGCACCGGCACGTACGGATCGAGTCCGCTCGACCAATTGCCGAGAGGCGGCTGCTTATCGAGGTGGCCGTAGAGGACGACGGTGCCCGTCTCGCCAGCTGTCGAGTCCACGGTGACGACGAGCGTTGGCGTACGGCCCTCGAGTCGATGAATGGTGATGTCGACACTTTTCAGTTTTCGCGCGCCCGCCCACGCCGCGAGCAGTTCCGCGGCGCTTTCGAGGTATCCGTCTTCCGCCCATTGGGCGTCAAACATCGGCGACAGCGAGGGAATTCTTGCAAACTCCTCCAGAGTGGGAAGGGCGTCACGGGTGAAGTCGTCGAGGGAAAGTATGGGCATAGGTGCGAGATTACTGTTCGCGCGAGAGGTGCACGGCTTGCCAGCAGTACCACGCGACGTCCGAACGCACACCTTCGAAGACATCGCCGAGTCGTCGCAGGTCGATTTCGCTCACTATCTCCTCAAGATCATGGACGAGCGTCCAGCCGTTTCGCACGCCGAGGTCGCCAGCGGGCCACACATCGTGACGGGCCAGAGTGTGCATCAGGTACATCTGAGCCGTCCAGGGTCCGATGCCGCGTACGGCCACGACGTCGGTGAGCACGTCATGGTCGCTCATGCGCCCATGTTGCGCGAGATGTATTCGGCCATCGCGGGCTCGTTCCGCCAAGTCGAGCATGGCGGCCGCCTTGGCGTTCGAGAGACCAACGCCTCGTAACTTTTTGTGGCCCACCTTTGTAATCGACTCGGGGCTTACTTCTCCGTCGCAGACATCGATAACTCGTTGATGGATGGTGTTCGCCGCTTTTGTCGCAAGAAGTTGATAGGTGATGGAGCGTGCCAGATACGCGAAACGGTCCGCCACCGGTGCGCTACGACGCGGAGGCGGTGGTCCAACAAGATCGATGAGTGTTGCGAATGCGCGATCACGCTCACCAATGGCGAGCGCGCGGTCTTTCGGCGTCATCTTCGTTGTCACGCAAGGACTATCGCACACGCGTGTAATCCGCATTCTTCGCGCAGCTTTGTCTCGCATGCGATTCATTCACTTTTAGAAGATCGTTCTAAGAAATTTCAAAGCGGTGATCAGGAAACTCATGAGCGAGGTTGCTAACTTTTTTCACGAGAAAGCAACACGTCGAAACGTTGGCCGGAGCGGAGACATTCGACGGGCAAGCGAATCCGCTCCAGAAGTTGTGGAACCGTGAGCAACTTTGCCGATACCACCGACACACCAACAATAAAAACGATTATTCCGGCGCGCCTGGACCGGCTCAAGTGGTCCGCGTTCCACACGCGAATGGTTATGGCGCTCGGTATTGCGTGGATTCTCGATGGACTCGAGATCACTCTAGCCGCCGACGTCGCCGACATTCTCGAAAAGAAGAGCACGCTCGCGATGTCCCCGCGAGCGGTGGGCGATATCGCGTCGGTGTATCTGATCGGTGAGGTGTTTGGCGCGATCATCTTCGGTCGGCTCTCCGACAAGCTCGGTCGTCGGCGCCTGTTCTTGGTGACTCTTGGCGTATACCTCGTCGGTTCAGGTCTGACCGCGCTCACACTTGGCCACGGAGCTGGGTGGGTGACGTGGCTCTACGCAACACGTTTCATCGCCGGCATGGGTATTGGCGGAGAGTACGCGGCCATCAACTCAGCCATTGACGAGATGATTCCCTCGCACTATCGCGGTCGCGTCGACATTGGCATCAATGGCACCTACTGGGGCGGCGCCTTGATCGGTACCGTGGCCGAGTACTACATCTTGAACCACTTCGGCGACACAGTGAACTGGCGTATCGGATTCGTGATCGGACCGATCCTCGCGCTGTTCGTCTTGTACGTGCGACGCAATCTTCCCGAGAGCCCGCGATGGCTCATCATGCACGGGCGAGAGGACGAAGCCGAAGAAGCGATGAAACGCATCGAGCAGATGTCGCACGAAGAGAATTTGCCCATGCCTGATGAGTCAAAGGCGATTGAGATCAGTCCGCGGAACGACATTGGTTTCTTCGCGCTGGCCTGGGTCCTCTTTCGCCAGATGCCGCGACGAAGTGTCCTGTGCGCCTGTTTGATGATCTCGCAGTCATTCCTCTACAACGCGATCTTCTTTACCTACGCCTTGGTGCTGGGAACGGTGTACCACGTCGGTAGCGGGACAATTCCGCTCTATTTCATTGCGTTCTGCGTGGGAAACCTCGCGGGTCCGTTGTTGATTGGCCCGCTCTTTGACACCATCGGACGACGAATCATGATCAGTGCGACGTACTTGATCTCCGGGGTCCTTCTCGCCGCCACGGCGTGGGCGTTCGACGCGAATCTTCTCAACGGGTTTACCCAAACCATCTGTTGGTCCGTCGTGTTCTTCTTCGCATCGGCCGGGGCGAGCGCGGGCTACCTCACCGTGAGCGAGGTCTTTCCGCTTGAAGTACGAGCCAAAGCCATCGCGGTCTTCTTCGCCATTGCTCAGTGTTTCGGTGCGCTTGGTCCAAACATTTACGGCGGACTCGTGAACAGTCACCGAGGTCTTTTCTTGGCGTACCTCGTGGGGGCCGGAGTCATGATGGTGGGCGGTTTCGCCGAAGTGTTCTTGGGAGTCTCCGCTGAGCGCCAAGCGTTAGAGGACGTGGCCACACCCTTGTCGGCCATCGATCCGGCGAATCGTCGTGTTCCCGCAGCTCCACGACCGGGCTTTGCCAGAACAACCGCACTCGACCCGTCGATGACAACTCACTTGCACCACGGACGGCACTCTGAACAGTCGGATGACTCGACGCCTACGTCGTCCGATTAGGCAGGTAGACGCCGTCGGGCGGATTGGTGGCGTTCGCGACCACGTCCTCGAGAAGTGCGTGAATCGCGCGCACGGGAGCGGCGGGAAAACCAAAGCGGCGGCTCGCGAGAACCACTCGTCGTTTGGCGATGTTCTCGATGGGCAGTGCCACGAAACTCGCGCGAAGGTGCGGCGAGAGCATGGTCGCGGGAAGGATGGACGGTCCATGTCCGTCGAAGGTCATCGAAGCGATGGTGCGAAGGCCGTCCAGCTCTACCAGCGGATGGAGTTCGACCCCGGCCACTCGCGCCGCGTCGTCGATCTCGCGTCGAATAGGTGTTCCGCGCATCGGTAAGAGAATGTCATGTTGAGCGAGGACCGAGAAGGGGAGTGGTCCCTCCATGTTGGCCAAGAGGTGATCGCGGTGGGCGATCACCACGAGGTCTTCCGTGAAGAGATCGACCTCTTCGAGTTCATCGGCCATGACGGGCCACGCCAAAACCGCGAGGTCGAGCTGACCATTGATGAGACGGGGCTCAAGCGCGGAGTTCGTTCCTTCACTAATGCGCAGATTGATATGGCGATAGCGCTCGCGGACATTTTCGAGCAGAAGAGGAACGAGCCATCGCCCCGCAGTTCCGATCATCCCGAGGGTGACTTGGCCTCGAACCTCGGCGTTCAGTTCTGAGACGTCCGAGGCAATGGCGCGAAGCTCAACCAGCACGCGACGGGCACGCTCGACGACGATCACACCCGACTCGGTCAGCGTTCCCGTCGTTCGATTCACCAGTTCCGTGCCGAGTTCGCTCTCCAGCCGGGCAATTCGGTTCGAGATGTTGGACTGGACTGTACCTAAGGATTCGGCGGCATTTGAGAAAGTCCCGTGCTCCGCGATGCCGATCAAGGCTTCTAATTTGCGTATTTCCACGCATCTATTATACAGATATCAAGTATCTATTGTATTCACTTGAAAGATACGATCAGGGGGTGCATACTGGTTTCAGCCTGCATTACTAGAACCCCCCCTTTAGTAATCACAGGGTTTTGCAAAAGGACCAACCACCCCCCGGTTGGTCCTTTTGCGTTTTCTGAGGGCGTTAGCGTTGCGTCAATGTCCCCCGCCTCTTCTCTTCGTGACGCAGTCGCAACGAGAGCGGTTTTGGCGGTCAATTTTATCTCGCGAGTGACCTTTGGTGGGTCTGGAACGGTAATAGGTGGGCGAATTGGTCTCGCCATGGCCCCACGATTACTCGAAGGCCTGACC
>JBAQZL010000066.1:0-30664 GCA_049790955.1 Acidimicrobiales bacterium | reverse complement strand
CCCCAAAGCCCCCCCCAAACTCCCCTCAACTTCCTGGAATTCAAACGAATCTGACTCCGACTGGAATCGCAGCGGGAAAACGACTCCGAATTCTGGACGACTAGAGAGTCGTACCGTTTGGCGACAGCGGCAGATCCCAGACTCACGCATCTACGTATCTCTGAATCCAAATAAATCAACTGGCAACTTGAAGGGCGTCACGAGCACGATATGAGGCTCACGAGCGCTCCGCCAGTTACGAGCAGAAATCGTTCCAATATTGGAGCGAAAAACATGCACAACCTCGACGCCTCTCGGTAAAGAGGCGACCGACCTCGCATGCACCGAAATTCTTCTATCGCGAAGAGCGTTTAGTAGCCGTTCAAGTTGATCAACGGGATCCAGCACATCAACGCCATCGGTGACAAACTTCACGTCCCGAGCCCCGCTGACATGGGGAAAGGTCGCATTCAGCAGCAGTTCACTATTAATTGGCCATCGGAGAAGCTAGTTCGCTGTCCTCACCTTCTGGACTGTGAAGTAGGGTCTGAAGCAACTCACCCATTGCACGCCACGCAGAATGTTGGGCTGTCCTCAACAGCTACAAGCGCACCAGCAATAACGTCGGGAATATTGTCGCTGTCGAACTGTGTAGATGTATTAGTCTGACTGCAAGAAACACTCGCGTGAGAACCAGAGAAAACGCGTCACGCTCCAGGCATTTATTCAGCCTGTGCAAGACCGCCTCGGTCCTCGTTCGTCGCCACCACCAATTCCCATAGTTCGACCTCCCTTTCCCTCGAAAATGAGATTCGCCATGTCGTCACAAGCGAAGCACCACGTTCCGGTTTCGCCGTTCTCAGCAACGGGAGCGTCAGCCAGATCTTTCGACGCATGGAAGTCATCCATGAATGACCCCGAGAAGACATTCACCAAAACTTTGGCACATGACGATTCGCCAACGCCCGAGAGCGTTTCGTTGCTCGAAACGCTCGAAACATCTAGTACTCAACGGAGATGTGTTGAGTAATCCCGTTCACAGTCATTAGACCACCGTAAGGAATAACGTACTGAGGATCGGTGTGCCCGAAGTCGGGACCGTACACGAACAAGGCCTCACGATTGTAGATATCGAGCGCGCGTAGCACGGCCGCCTCTTGGTCTGCACGAAATTCAGATCGCTCGACCTCGCTCAACGGCGTGCGTGCGTGCCAGGCCTTGGCTTTTGCGAAAACGACGGCGGGGAACTGAGCCAACAGCCCACGCTCACCGAGACTGCACATTATCTTGAACACCTTACGGGCCGACGGCATTTCTTCCGAGGTTTCGAGAATGAGCACGCAGCCTTCGTACGATTTGATTGGGAGAATCCAACGATTCACCGCCAGATTCCAGTACAGCACTTCGAGATTGCCTCCCCAGGTCGGTCCCGTGACAACTCTCGTCGCCCGATGCCAGTGCCATCCCGGCTCTGTCGTTGTGGGTAGTTCGTTCTCGAGAGTAGACGGGTTCTCCCATTGAGGCTGAAGGTCAGTGAACTTCGCCACTGGGCTAATCTCAAAAGTTTGATGATCGAACAGAGCGTGGCGCAGCGAGGATATGAACGCCGGATGAACGCCTCCCGGTCGAGCGAGATGTACCAAAGTCGAACTACCGTGATAGCTCGCGATACCAAGACCCCACAGGTAGTTTAGGAGATTGGTGTTGTCTGAGTAGCCAAAAAACGCCTTTGGATTCGCGGCCAGGGTCTCTGCATTGAGACAGGGAAGAACCGTAATCTGATCAGTGCCACCAATGACGGCCATTACGGCTTTTATGTCTGGATCAGAAAAGGCGAAGTTCAGGTCGTATGCGCGTTCCTCTGGACTGGCCCCAACTTGCCGAGTAGTTCGTAGCTCAACTGGCTCAAGTCCGAGATCGACCCGAAGCACCTGCAACGCAATCTCTTGCACCTGGGGAAAGACTCCGGCCCCAGCCCACGACGGCGAAACAACGGCAATCTGGTCCCCGGGACTGAGTTTCGGTGGTGTGCGCAACTGACTGCCACGGTTCATCTGGACACCGTACTCGTCGATGTTACTCCCCCGCTATTCACTTGGACTCAGTGACGATTTGGAGTGTAATTCCAAGGTCTCCGTATCGCAATAGCCCACTCCTTGATTTCGGGATCGTCATCCGGAATTCTGTGCTCGGGGCTCGACGCACGCCACAAACGCAGCCAATAGTCGACCGCTCGACAAAGCTCTCGCCCGCCTAGATTCACACACAAACGTGTATCAACTATTTTCCACCACTATGAGCAAGAAGCAACGAAACCCTCCGAGTCGTCGAAGTTGTCAACGATGTTTGCGGTCACCGATCCGTAGTAGCTGACGTCGTGACCCGGTCCAACAAGACATGAGTACACCGCTCCCCCTACGCCCCCGGGAATGTAGTACAACTTCGAATTTGTGCCGACGAAGTATGCGTTATTCTTTGGCGAATTGATTATCTTGCCGATAAACGGGTCCGCCAAATTGCTCCCTTGGGGAATGTCCGCGACATCGGCGGCTGGCCAGGCGTAGACAGGATTGGAGTTGGCGTACAACCAATAAGTAGGTATGTCAGGTATCCAATAGCGCGTGTTTGTCAAGTCAACAAAGTAGCTGGCCCCACCCTGTGCGGTCACCACTGCGGGTCCGATGATGCAGGGATCTGACTGTCCTTCGACGAGAGAGTCGATCTGAGAGCCTTGGAGACCGGTCGCGGCGACCGTCATGCCGACCTTGTCGTGCCAGCACACAAAGTCTTGAGCGTACGGAATTGAACGCCTCATACCATTTGAAGTCACCACCCAACTTGACCCATCATCCCCCTCGACAATGTCGCCCGAATAATCGTGCCAGTTGAGGGCCGCGGCCATGTCTGCCGGCTGAATTGGGGGAAGGTCGCTTACGTCGACTTCTGGCCATGTCCCTAGATTCGGAATACTTTGGTCCGGAACGCCCGTTTCGGCCGAAACAGCTGGTGTCATGCCCGACTCGATAGCCTGCAGCGTTTCGTTGTCGGGGATCCAGTGTCGGTTGTTAGCGTTATCAACGTAGTAAACAGCTCCGCTGGTGGATGTCACAATGGCTGGCCCAATGAGACAGTCGCCCGTGGTGGACCCGAGCGGAATGTCTGCAATTTGCGTGGGAGCAAGTGAAACAACCTGGTAACTGTCCTTGTCGCGCCAACACACATCATCTTGAATATAGGGAATAGGTTGGCGCACTCCCGATCGAACCACCCAACTTTCGCCTGCCTTCCAAGATGTCCCATCTTGAACGATGGAATTGGCGGGCAGATTTCTCGCAAGAAGTTCTAATGGGGCGTCCGAACCAGGCTTCAAGGAATTGATAACGGCGAGGGGAACGTTAATCGTTGGACCCTTGCTTTCGTAGTACTCAAGCGAGTATTGATCGACAATGATGTGAGGTTGGTTGTTCTGATACCAATAAGCGGTACTCGTCGATGCGCCACTGCCCAGCAGAACAGAGCCGTCAAAGTTGCACGAGAACGGGGCTCCCGCAGGGAGATCAACCAGTGGATTCAGCGAACCGATCGCAACCACAGGGTAGCCCCGGCGATATTCCGCACAGTAGTACGTGCCTCCATCGGTAATCGGATGCGCCATGCCGTCGGTTATCACCCAACTGGAACCGCTGGACTCCCGAATGATTCTGTCGTTTTGGTAAAGATCATCAAAGTGAATAAAGTTGTCGGGCCAATAGGGGGACCCCTCGAATATACGAAACTTGTCGGTATAGCCGCCATTTGATGAATTCAAGTTGTCGGACACCACGTCGATATAACCAACGCCCTTTGCTCCGGGAACGTAGTTGGTGACGAACCCGACGTGTCCGTCGTTTACCCCGTTGCCATTCCATTGCGCCACTGCTCCAATGGTCGGAGCCTGATCAACCCGGTCTTTCGGATTCGCCGTCGCGTCCTTCGCCCATCCGGCTCCCTTGGAACTAGGGCCAGCGTTGTCGCTCCACGAGAGGTCGACGCCCTCAAGCTGGAGGACATACGCGACATAGAGCGTGCAATTGTGGTACCCGCTAGCGTTCGAAGTCGCCCAATTTGGTCCATAGTCCGACCATACCCAGCCTGAGCCCACTCCAGGAGTGTCCCCGCCTGAGACGAGCGGATCGTACGTGCCACCGACCAAGGGATTGTAAGTGCTGGATGTGCACTTATATCCAGGGTTCGGGGCACACAGAACATCGATGATCCCGGGAACTGATTTCGTCGCATAGGGCAGGGCGTGATGTGTCACTGCCACACTCCCCGAAGCCTTGTCAGCGTGCAATGCTCCGACTGCCGAGAGCGCGATGATGGCAATCGCGCTCGCCGAGACAATACCAACCCTCGAACGATTTCCACTACGATTACCTCTCGCGATCGCCATACGTCTCCCCTCGAAAGACATTTATCGACGCCGAATTACGATTGCCACGCCACCCTCTGCCGCCGAACAGCGGCGACGATGAACACCTAGCGACCGACCGCAATATCTGCGCATCGCTCGCAAAGTACGCTTCCAGCCAGAACACCGGCTACAACATTGCCGTTACGAATTATTTCCTTTGCGTACCCGCACTCACTCTAATTGTGGTGCACGAGTTTGTCACCATCTTCATCACTTGACGTATGAAACGGAAGCGTAGTAGTCATTAAATCGCCCTTTCAAATGATGGCCCGTACCGTACACGTTTCGCAAATCCCTTGCCAATAGTCGGAATACCTTTATCGATCCGTCGCTCACAGCGCAGTGAGTCCCTGTCCCATGGCAACTAGCCAGCATTTCAATCTGCCGCGATGCGTCGGCAAAAACTAACATGCTGGCTCGCATGCCCCTTTCTACGATCGGTCCCGACGGGGGTCGAGGGTTTGTATTCAAGCGGACGATGTGGGTGAACTCACCACCGTTCTACGCGCAGTCATCGAACCCTCGATTCGATACATGCAACATCGCAGCCGACGTATTTGTCGTCATCGAATTGCCCGAAGCGCTTGCAAATCCCCTAATATTCTGTGGATTCGCCCACGAAGTCAACCTCGAATGAAAATCAAAACTCCCGCCACATGTTTGCTAGATCCTGTACATCTCAGCCAGTTTGCCAAAGAAAGTGTCCGCCGTTTCTGTGATTAGTCGATCCTGAAGTGTGGGGCGCGTCTTCCTTCTCCATTTCCGCTGGCGGCTCTCAGCAAATCGCTCCACGGATGCATCCAGAAACGGAGCGACCCATCGTTCATCGAGAACGTCAGCGCATTCTTCTCCGAGAAGAAAAGGAAGAAGATCCTTATCTCTCATGCTCGCCCCCACGTAGATCCACATTCGGCTTTCGCCCGTAATAAGCGCCTCGAGCGCCGTCCTTTTATCCAGTCCCAATCCCATACCGGTTTGATCAATTTGCACAATACAGGACTCAAACTCACTTATCGTTCCGTGAATTTTTAGGATTGGCACCTCCACTTCGGCTCCTGAGAGAAAGTCACGCACATAGTTGGCCGCAGTTTTGAAATCCTCGTCAGTCGCGAAAACTCGAAAGGGAACGTTCAAGTACGTCTCAATAAGCAAATCGAAATTGACCTCAACAATCACATAGTGCTGCGGGTCCGCCTCAATCACCTCGACGAGTCGCAAAACGGCGGTCCCTGGATCATTCAACCATTCATCATGATGCCTCTTGAAATCTTCAAGAGTGGAGTACTTTTGCCCATAGAGACTCTCTGCGTAAACGACTTGCTCGAGGGTCAACTCACTTTGGAATTCTCTCGCGTCCATGCTCCTTTCCGATTCCAGCAAGAGATTCGATTTTCCCTCCGCGAATTCGTGAAATCGCCGACACAACTCGATCGAGTCAACGTCGGTCGTCGGCGAAATTCCCAAAAGGCGCTTTATGGCCTCATCCCGCAATGAATTGCCAATCGGGAGATGCGAAGAGGCAGAAAAGCCAGCACCGAGGAAGATAGCCACCGACTCCGCATGATGCGCAATTTGATTCGCATCGGATCCGAGCGCATCAGGAGTATTGCGGCGCAATAGCCTGTTGCCTACGATGGCAAATCTGAATCCTCCTTCCTCAGGGCAATGGAGGTTGACTTCAATCTTGGCTTCCACGACGAATATAAGAGTTTTCAAAATCTCGCTTTTGATCTTTGAGAAATGATTCGATCCGACTCGCCAGAGTGCTCCTGCCAAAAGCGCGTCTAGAGAGGTCGCGGAATAAGCAACAACGCTGAGGGGATAGCGATCCAAATCGATATTCATCAGAACTCGAGCCACCGAGAGTGCCATCGACTCACCTGCACTCAACTCGGATGTCCCATGATGACCTCTAACCCGTGCATCAACATATTCTTCATTTACGTCAAAATATTCGAAATCGATAGAACCGCCCGTTGAGCTGGAACTCAATTCTGACTGAATCGCCTCACGACGAGCGAGGTCATGCGACGAAATGAAGGGGGCGTCAAATGAATCTCCCGCGGCGTACATGATGATTCCTTCAGATGACCGACTGAACGCCTCGAGCGCAGGTAGGACGCTTTTCAGATCGTCAACAACTATGGGAACAAAATGAACTTGGGAGTTCTGGAGTTGAACATCTCTCGAGTGCTCTCGAGCCAATTCTGCCACAAGATTGAATGTTGCTTCTATCTTCACTGCGCGTACTCACCGCTAATTGCGAGCGACTCCAAGAACTCTTGCCGAATTCGAACAGTGTTGTTTGGTCTTTCGTGGACCAACCCAAATCCCGCCAATTTGGTGAGTTCCAGACGCAAGCTAGTGACAAGCGCATCAAATGCTTGACCAAATAATTGCAACGAAGGTTTAGCCCTATGTCCCCTGATCAGGTCCCGCGCTACGCGATCAATTACGGCACTTTCTCGACCCTCGCGAATCCATACCGATCCATTGTTACCTTGTCTCGAGTCACGTACGACGATGTCGTCACCTAAGCGACGGTTTGCCTCGTAGAGCATCCACCCACTTACCAGGTGCGGATTCAGGTTGTTCCGCCTCTTTGATGGAGAAATCAGGTCGGTGAAGGCCTTGACGGACTCGAAGAAGGCTGCGTCGACTATGTCCTTCGGGGGTCCTCCGGAGAATCGCGTTAGCGCGCGTTCCTCACTGGTAGATCCGTTGACGAGAAGTGCTATCACAACGGCTGCTGCCGGAATTTGCAGCGGTTTGTCCGTTCCCTCAAGCAATCCAACGACGGACTTAAGCCTGTGTCGACCCCAACTTCTATAGAGAATCGCCAACACGCGGTCGTAGTCCGCGGAGCTTCTGTGATCAAGCCGGACTCCGGAACCGATCTCTGCCCCTTCTAATAGATCTAGAAGGCACCTGCCCTCTGGCGTCATCAACGTTTTGCCTTGTCCGACAGACAATATAAAAGGTTCTTCTACGTCAGGTGTGTGTGGAAATTCAGCAAGCGTCTCAAGCTCTCGTCGCAACCTTTGGCCCTGGGCTACTGGGTCAAACCATCTGCGAAGTTTCTCCAGATCTGAATCCAAGTTTTCGGGTTCTGCGCCCATCGAAACACGCCAGAGGCCTCGCAAATATGCCGACGTTGACTCAACCTGCTTGGAGCTGAATTCTCGCCGGGGTCCCATAGCGGACGGTGCCTGGCCAATCATCCGACCTCTACTCTGAGGACGTAACTCCGATCTTTTACTTCCTGCGCATACCGCTTGTACAGGTCCGTACGGGTTCCGATGGTTTCTTTGGCAAGGCGCTCATAGTCTCGACTTAGAGGAAGTATCACAAGGACCTGGTCGCCCTCGTGAGTCACGGCGCGGGACTGCAGATAATCAAGTAAGTTGTCCAGACGGTCGTGGGCAATAAAAGCTCCGAATTCGTCCAAAGCGATCAACCGATTTTCGGGTCGCCGACTGCCCTGCTCCAACGCTGCCAAGCGAGCTCGCGTATACGCGAATGCCTGCTCGCCACTACTAAACGCATCGAGCGGTCTGGTGCGTACCACTTCGCCCTCATTCCAAATAACCCTAAGTTGGCGAAGGTCGACCTTCACTCTTCCGTCCGCGTTTGGCAGCAGGTTCGAGCGAACGCTTGCGTCCGAAAACCACTCACCAAACATATTGCCGAAGAATTCCAGCACCGTGTCGTCGTAAAGCGGCGCGCTCAATTGCTCGTATTGAAGATGTTCGGAAACCGAACGTAATCCGGCAATTACTCCCCCAATCGTCCCCCTCTGGCCCGCCAGCCTCTCGACCACTCGATTCAGCGCAGAACGCACTACATCGATCGAAGCAATCATCTCCTGAAGAGAGTCGTTCGTACGAGGAAGCTCCTGGGCGGGAACTCCGTCTCTCAACCACTCGAGATCTTCACTCGTCAGTATCGCTTCGACTGTCCGTCGGACACCCGCCTCGAAACGTGCGACATCGCGTTGCGATTCCGCCAATCGCGATTGCAACAGTGATGATTGGGCAGAAGCGGTCTCATATGCAGAAACGAGTTCATCTCTTCTGTCTTTTAGGTCGTTCTCGCCGATTCCAAATATCTCGAGCGCCGACTGAAACCTTTGGGTCATATCTTGAATGTCGCTCTCTCCTAAGAGCATGCCTCTTTGATGCCGAAGTCGTGCAAGCAATGTTGACGACGCCTGAACACGACCATCGATCTCACGAAGCTCATGCTCCAGTCCTGCCAATTTTTTCGCAGCGTCAGGGTCAGCCATCGACAGTGCGGCATCCACTCGTGCCTCATTCTTTTCGATCAACCTGACGTCGCGATCTATCTCGAACAATGCGTTTCGCAGGTCTCGGCACGTCTGCTTCAGTTTCCGGTAGTCCCCGAGCTGCTCTTCAACCTCAGCGACCTCCGGCGGAGGGGGCTGGCCCTCGAGCCAGTTGAATCTCGTTGACATGCCAAGTCGACCTTGCGTCACGGTGAACTTGATGTCAGTCTCAGGATCGTCGATCAGGATCTGATCACCGAGTCCCATATCCTCAGCTTCTGTCAATTCGGCAACCGCAGTCCCCAGAACACCGCGCATGGCAGGCGCAGCGTCGAGGTCATGTTTCCGCGTTAACAAGTCAGAAATGATGTCGTCGACTTCGCCTTCATATGTCCGGACTGATTCCCACTCTGGACTAATCCCGAGGTCTGCGGCTTCAGTGGCCGCACGTCTGAGCCAATACGTCAAGTCATCGCGATTTTTCTGAAGGGCTCGGCGGGCGTTTTTGAGTTCTCGACGTTGAGAATCTGCGAATGCCGTATCCTGTGCGAATTTGGTAATCAACCGGAACATAGAGTCTCGTCGATCCCGGTCGGACGCGATCTCGGCCTCAGTACTCTCAATCTCGAGATCCAATCCCGGCGCGATGTCGCCAGCTTTCGAGAGCCGAACTTTAACGTCGATCGCGTCGTCAATGGATTCGAGTTGAGCCTTGAACGACGCAACCTCTTCGCTCTTCGCGAGCGACTCTGCACGCGCCTCACCCAGATGTATTTTGGCACTCTCAAACGCCCCCGAGTCCGGGGCATTCCTAAGGGTCACTTGCGCGCCATCAGCAATGGCCTCGAGGTTTGCTAGAGCTCCCGTGTCCTCTGATGCGAATCGGGATCTCCACCGCTCAAGTTGACTTCGGTGCGCATCAATCTGCGAGGCGAGCATATCAAGGATGCCCTCGTCTCCGGCCATGCGCTCCACTGTCAGGTGTCGACGCACGGTCGCCATATCGGCGGACTGGCCATCGATCATGATATTTATGCGAGTCCATGCCGGTTCTTGTGGAGCCAAATCCGTCCAGTCATTCGAATCTCCAGTCCAGACGATCGTGACCCCAGATTTCAGTTTCGTCGCCGTTATTGAGAAAGGTCCGAGGTTCTCACAGAAACTGTTCCATGCTTCGGATTCCGGTCGATAAGGCAATGTGCCCGTACACAACTGAAGAAGACGGATTGTTAGCGTCTTGCCTATCCCGTTAAGGCCTTCAAGAATCGCTAAATGAAAGTCGGGAATATTGCTGAGAATCCTAAGCGGCCCTGGCGGATCCGCCTCAATATCAAAATTCATCTCTCAGCATTCGTGAAAGTATGATCTCCATTTCGGAGCGATCTCCAGTTACACCCAATCTTGAAATAGTTTCCACGGTCTCGACGTCGATCTTGCCGCCTTCGCGTTCAAGCCCTCGTAAGAAGGCCAGAATTTCTGAAGTGTCCCTGTCGAGAGAATCGTCCGCGCCATTCACAGTTTCATTATGCACCCTCGATGACCATGTCAACTGAATCAACCAATCGGAGTGGGGCACTCGGAAGATTGTGAATCGCCGCATTAGCTATGGCGCAGTAATCGGGAGACAATTCAAATCCGATCGCGTTACGGCCGAGATCTGTCGCTTCAACGACAGCCCTCCCGGTCCCGCAGAACAGATCGAGAACTACGCCGCCGGGGGGTGAACTACTCAAGATTCTCGGTCGTATTAATGCCGAAGGAAACGTCGCGGTATGACCACCCACACCCTTCTCGGGCGGGCACGAAACCACGTCTCTCGCCCCGGCTTCCACACTCTCTAGGTCGTAATAGTAGGTTGGACGTCGGCCAGAGTCTTTGACTACGAAGTGAAACCAATGTTCGTGCGACAGGCGCAATCTATCAATCTCTGGTCGCGGAATGACGTTGGGCTTAGACCAAATCAGGTCATTTCTAAGAACCCAGGAGTCGTCCTGCGCCGCTATGGCGAATCGCGCGGGGATGAGCAGTAGTTGCTTATCGTGTAGATATCCACCCACAGGTGTCACCCGCCGTTGTCTCGCCTGATCTCTTTGTCCTTGCCCGCCGCCATCTCGAATACTTGACCAACGTGCGAAATACGTGTCACCGAGGTTCAACCAAAGGCTTCCCGATCGCTTTAGCGCTCGCCGTGCGCGACCCATTATCTCTACCAAGTGGGCCACATACCAGGAGGGGAACGGCTCAAGTCCCAACACGCCGCCGGCGTCTCGGTACCACTCATACGGAGGTGCGCAATCTCTGTCATTTCCAAGGGCCTCCCATTCCTTGAGAACGTCGTGGTTGTGTTGATGCCCATAAGTCCTCAGCCCCCAGTAAGGCGGAGACGTAAGGATCAAGTCAACGGACTCGCTTGGGAGATCATGCACCAAGTCGAACGCATCGCCCTGACAAACTCTCGCCTGTCCGGTTCGGCCATTTTCAAAAGCTAGAAGACTCACGTAATCTGACCTTAGGTGAAGTACGGCCGCACTTCGTAGTTTTGCTTACGTCAACTCCGAACGTTTAATGACGACCTCTTTCCTCATTCCTCTTTCGAGCAATCATCGAGAGCGTTCCGGGAGCGCAACCCTTAACGCCTCCTCTGCGATCTCGAACAAGCCGAATAGCCTGATAGTCAAACACCAATATATCCGCTTTAATCGTAATTATTGGCGTTTCCCTATCTATGATACTCTAACACCATTACATCCGCTTTTCAGGGAGATAGAGGAGAACAAATGTCACAAGCTGCTGGGATATCCAGTCGTCGCAGAGGTGACTTGGCGCGCGTACTGTCGTCCACGCGAAACTTCGTTACTCCTGATGATGTGGTCGCGGCTCTTGATGTTGACCGCGACACTGCCGCGAAAAGGTTGGCTCGTTGGGCTCAAGACGGTTGGCTTCGTCGAGTTCGGCGAGGGTTATACATCGCTGTACCCGTGGGTGTGACGAATCCGTCTAGCTGGACCGACGACGCGCTCATCGTGGCCAACAAAGTTTGGCAACCGTGTTACTTCAGCGGTTGGACATCTGCCAACTTTTGGGGTCTAAGCGAACAAGTATTTCGCTCCACAATCGTGAAAACATCGTCGCGTGTACGAGAATCCCCTGCGGTGTTGCTCGATCATAACTATCTCATTTCTCACGTCGACGAAGAGTCGATGACATGGGGACTTAGTAATGAATGGCACGGCGCAACTCGTCTACTCTTCGCCGATCCTGCTCGTACTGTGATCGACATTCTCGACTCGCCAATCATTGCCGGTGGTATCCGCAATGGAACCGAGATCCTTGTCGCGTACCTCAATGAATATGGTCCCGGGATGCTGATCGAGTTCGGTGACCGACTGGGGAATCGAACGGTTTTTAAACGACTCGGATACCTCATAGAAGCCACCGATCAAGATTTCCCGGACGTCATCGCGGCCTGTAAGGAGCGAATGTCCGCGGGCATCTCGGCGCTTGACCCAAACGGTCCGAAGGCCGGCCCTCGAGTCATGCGATGGGGGCTTCGCATCAACGTTCACATCGAACCGGAGAATCCCTCATGATTGAGCGCCAAGAACTTGAGCAACTTCGCGGTGAGTGGTCACTTGAGTCGAGAGTGATTGAGAAGGACTACGCGCTCGGTTGGCTTTTGGCTGGCATCGCCCACCATGAAGCGCTGTCGCAAACCTGGATATTCAAGGGTGGGACCTGTTTGCGAAAGTGCTACTACGAGACTTACCGTTTCTCTGAGGACCTCGACTTCACCGTGACGCGAGGAGGCCCAGAAGATCCGACGACCTTGACCCAGACTTTCAAGGACATCGTCGGATGGGTACGCGAAAACTCGGGTCTGGAACTCGTGATCGATGAGACATCATTCCGACTCGGCCAAAACCGTCGGGGTAACCCCACCATCCAGGGCAGAGTTGCCTACCGTGGGCCGAATCCGCCTTCGGTTCTGCCGAAAATCAAGATTGATGTGACCTCCGATGAACTCATTATGGAATCGCCGGCGCTGCGAGCTGTCGGCCATCCCTACAGCGATGCGCCCTTGCCGATCCCAGGCGTGCTCTGCTATTCGCCATCCGACCTGCTCGCGGAAAAAGTACGCGCGCTTGCTGAGCGCTGCCGTCCTCGGGATCTCTACGACGTGATCCACATGTATCGTCACCCTGAGCTTGTCGGTAGACGCCAGGATGTGCTTACCTCACTCTCCAAGAAGTGCGAGTACGTGGGCATCGAAGTGCCTACGTGCGAGTCAATTCTCTCGTCTCCATTTCGCTCGGAGATCGAAGTTGAGTGGGTAAATATGCTCGGCCACCAGCTCCCGAAGCCGTTGCCTGGATTCGCTCAATTCTGGGACGGCCTTAACGACTTGTTCGCTTGGTTATCGGGTGATCTTAAGACGCCAATACTTCGACGAGCCTCTCAGAACGGCCTCGATGAGGCGTGGGAACCCCCGAAGGCCATCTCCTCCTGGCGAGCAGGGTTTCCGCTCGAACTCATTCGCTACGCGGGCGCAAACCGACTCAAAGTCGAAATTGACTACCGCG
This sequence comes from Acidimicrobiales bacterium, assembly GCA_049790955.1. Classification (GTDB taxonomy): domain Bacteria; phylum Actinomycetota; class Acidimicrobiia; order Acidimicrobiales; family RAAP-2; genus RAAP-2. The sequence continues at coordinate 17,367 of JBAQZL010000066.1, read as the reverse complement.
CAAATGAGGGCCGCAGCGGACCGAGGATTGTCGAGCCGTACTCACTTCGTCGAACTTTGGAGGGCAACATCTTGCTCTTCGTAATCAACGATCGCGGAGACTTGCGAGCTTACCGCATCGATCGAATCGCAGGGGCAAGTGTGACGTCTCTCGTGTTTACTCCCAAGTATCTCGTCGAGTTTTAACCCGTACGGTTAAGTGAATGAAGGGAACACGGGCCGTGAGACCCAGACGTCCACCAGTTACCATTCGTAATAATGAATTCCTTTTTCAATTCTTGGTTGTTTGATATATCCAGCTCCTTGAAGAATTAGTTCTCCTGCACCACTCCTGGCGCCTCCGAAGACGCCTCTAACGATGAGTCGACCATCATTGTGTAGGGAGCCAGCAAGACGTCCGGTGGCTTCGACGATGAGTTGCGCTCCTGACGAAATCGCCACTGAACCATCCAATCTCCCTCTCACGATCACTCGTGCGCCATCCGCCACAGAGACCGTGCCAGCCTGGATGCCGTCAATCTCAGCGACAACTTGCGATCCGATTGAAAGCGTTCCGTAGTTCTCACCAGAGATTCGAAATGCTCCCGACTTGACAATGACGGTGCCTTGGTGCACGCCTTCCAGCAAGTAATTGTCTTCAACGATAAGTGGGGGTACATTTTGCCCATCGATGAAGTCACGATTAGTTTCCATGCTTCCATTGTCCACCACCTCGAAGCGGAATACCCGGAATGACAGAGGAGACTACTCAGAAAGCATCCGCTGCCGACTGAGGCTTAAACGTTATTTACACTCTCAGCGCTCGAATCGATTGACGATGGGGCTACTCTCCTCACCAGCTCCATCAGCAACAACCACCGTTCGGTGTTCGCACCGGGCTCGGCGAGTAATGCTTTGGCCCATCGACCCCTTGCACTTTTTGAAAAGGGTCAGCCTCGCCTTATTCTTTAGCAACGCCTTTAGCAACGCCAACGCTTACCCACAGTTGCGTGCGGACTCTGGCGGAACGATGCGCCGCTGATTCAAGGCGCGAACGGCCGTAAGCGGACACGTGCGAACTCACAAGGTCGGCATGGCATGCAAGGGGTCAGGAGTTCGAATCTCCTTACCTCCACCACGAAACTCCTTGAGAAATCAAGGAGTTCGGCCTTCGATGATGGGTCACCAGGTAGTGGCGAACGCTCGGTCAGCAAATCCGTCAGCAAATATTCGGCGACATAAGAAATAGCGAGCTGAGAGCCTGCGCGAATGATCGTTTTTGTGTTTCTTCTGATGCAGTCCTGCAGCGCTTCGCGCCGCAGACCGACTGAGACGTTGGTTCAGGTATCTCTGAATCTGAACTGAACGACTACGAACTTGGTGGTCGAAATGTTCTTTACATGGAGCAAGGGGCGACCCTTGGGAAGTCTGGAGCTCGAGGGAGGCGTTGCACGCGTTGACAACGTGACTGTCGAAGTGAGGGCATGGCATAAGAGGACGAGGCGAGTCAGTTTGAATCTTCGGATCGGCCGAATGACTCTGCCATTGGGTCTCAGGCTCCGTTCTGACGTTAAGTCCATGGAATCGACGTCGCGGACATTTCCCGTCTTCTATGGCCAAGTGGGGGCCCAAGTGCTACTGGAGATACAGAAACCGATTCTTTATCAATAACGATCGACTCGCGGCTGAAGATATTCACGCACTCTTGTCGGCGAGAGATCTTCGTCAAGAGATGCAGATCCAGAGTGCCCGTGCCTATCTGAAGGGCGGTATGCCACAAAGAGGTGGCATACCGCGTGCCGATCACTGAGACAAGCAAAGAGATCGTCCTTTTTTCCATTGAACGGCGGCGCCTGAACGTTTGCTGGCACCAGTCCATCGACATTGGTGGTGGCAGTATTGATTCATGGCCCAATCGGACTGGCACGGACTCGGACCATTCTCGATTGCCATGACTGAAAGCGAACGCGATGATCAGATTGCTCGAGCTCGTAAGTTTTGCGGGCAGGCAATAAGTAAAGTTCAATACCTCATGCTCGACTATCGGAGCATGGACCACAAGGGGCTGCGAGTTATCTCCGACGAGGCGGAATTGTTGGAGCCAACCTGGCGCTGCGATGGATTCGATTGCATCGATCTCTACTTGCAGATTGACACAGAGGATCAAGAGAGTTTTACGATTGGCTGGGATGTACCCTCGGAGGCTGAAGGAGTTTGGCTTCGAGAAGGAGCATCTCTCGGGGAACCTTTCAGTGCGGTCGCAGTTTGGGACGTATCAACGTCGCCACGTTGGGCAGAACTTTTAGGTTCGCAGCTGACGGATATCGAATTCCGATATCGCACCGAAGAAGCCACATTCGGATGGTTCAATGAGCTAATCACTCTGACTATTGGCAAGGCAAAGATTTACGTCTTTCTCGGCGAAGTGAATGCGAACAAAGAACCAACGCCGTCCGTGAATAACCTGATGGTGATGTCGGATACAACTTCTCTACCGGATTGGTTGTCCGCCACGTGACGTCTCTCGAACGATCGCAAGTTTGGACAACCGATGGGGTTGAGAGATTGTGAGCGCGAGGGCAATCAATGGTTCATCGCTCCGCCTCGGGCGAATTTGGATCAACTACGTTTTCTTCGCCGTGATCATCGGGGCTTTTTCGGAAGCTGCGTACGCCGCCTACAGTCTCATTGCCGTCGGTCCAAACAAATACGGAGGCTTCCCCTGGATCAACGGGCTATTCGTGGCGATCGCGGCAGCAATGGACCTCTTTGTAATCCTGATTGTGCTTCGCCATCCCACCCGAATTGCCCGCACTATCACCTTGACGGACAAAGAGCTGCAACTTCCAGACCCGAAGTGGCGACATGTCCCAATATCGGACGTAGCGGGGATCGGACTCGGTAGGTTTCAGGCGGTGCTCGGATCGAAAAGAAAGGGTGCGTGGATGCCGATCTTTTGGCGACGAGACGGTACCCATTTGCGCGTGGGCGGAGTTGGATTAACGGTGTCAAAGGATTCGCCGGCGCAATCAAAAATTGCAGATGATGTGTGCGAGATCTACCGCCGAGTTTTGGAGGCTCAGGGACCCACCGGGTTACTGGCTACTCAAGCGCTCCAGCGCAGCGCAAATCTAAGCGTGACTGATTCTGTGACCAGTGTCTGGGACCCTTCAAGTTTTCTGACTGCTCGGAATCTTGCGTAGTTCAGGCACCCCTTGCACGGAATGCTTGCGGTACTCAGTCAGCAAACAAGTCAGCAATTTCTCTGAACTACGTCGAATTTTGGCGACTTAATTCGATGACAGACCTCAGACGCTTCCTGTATTCTTGGTTCGTAGTGATTCGCTGAGACTCGCCTTTGGTCGATGGCATGCAAGGGGTCAGGAGTTCGAATCTCCTTACCTCCACCACGAAACTCCTTGAGAAAACAAGGAGTTCGGCCTTCGACGACAACCTAGCGATAACCGAGAAAACGCTAGGTCAGCAATTCACCAGCGAATATTTGGCGACGCGAAATAGCGAGTCGAAGTGCGTGAGGGACGGGCCGATTTCCCGCAAGCGTTGATTACCGTCCAGCGGGGCTGTTCCCCTCCTGGACGATGTACTGCGCGCGGCGAATCCACAGAATTCCGTGATACACGACAAGACCGTCCTCGAAGTTCAGCTGCCCGCGGCGGATGAACCTGGAGAAACCGCCTGTGTTCGGGCTGCCGAGGTTCACCAGGCCGGCGTGACGCGGGTAGGCGGCGAGTTGCTTACCAGGGATGTGGAAGGGCCAATCCCGATACACGTACACGTTTTGATCCGTGACCAGCACGATGCGATGAAAGTAGAACGTCAAGATAGTGAACGCCGTCTGGATAGCGGAACCAACCGTCGGTACGTACCCGGCGACATCCTCCACGACGCCGATCAGCAGCGAGGTCAGCAGGTTGTTAAACGCGAAACAGACCGCCACGCCCTGCTCATCGAGATGTGCGCGCCTGGCTACCCGCCGAGCCATGCGCTGGTTGTATTTCCGAACTTGCGGACCTGCGTGATTGGGATCGCTGGAAACGCTCATGAATGAAACCTAGAGGACAGCCGCCCGGGTGAGCCACATCCACAAGAAAAGACGTCCGGCGCTGACATCGTCAGCAAACGGGCAGCAAGTGTTTTGTGGGTTAGCAAATCCGTCACCAATTTTGCGGAGATGTGGACCTACATTCAACGTAATGACCAAAAGTATCGGGAGAGCGTACGTTTCGGCGCACGAAGACTTCATTCCACTCGGATCGAGTGGCGGCAACAATGTGACGTATTCCGGCTATGTCGAGGGGGAAACTCTATCCGACAATCTGCCCTCACCTGAGTTTGCGACGCTCGACGAAGCCATAGGTTGGGCCCTTGAGAGGACAGACTTCGTCGTGGCTCGCGACATTGGAACGCCGTACTTTTGGGCCGGCGTCGGCGACCCTCCGGACGGCTTACCTCTTCGCGATGAGATACCCAATGTTGAGGGTAGTCAGGCGGAACGTCTCATTCGAGAACCAAGCACTATCGATCCGAGTGAATGGCTTCACAAAGCTAGAACGAAACGCAAGTGGTCAGTGAATCAGCTTGCAGCTGCGTCTGGGGTGTCGGACGAGAGAATATCCCAATTCGAGCGCGGTGAGCTGGGAGGCGATGATCGCCTGGACATCTGGGTGAAGTTGGTGTGCGCGCTGGAAGAGCGACAGAGGAAGCGTGACGGACCAAAATGGTTCGCGATCTTTAGAGAAGATTGGCTCAAGTACGCATTTGAGGTGACTGAGTCTTCTTCGAATGATGCGAGGTGACAGCGTCTCTACTTTCTCTGGCAACCTCACCACGGCGTAGTGTGTGGTCACGGAAACGAATCACATTGTCGAATCAACGACGCGATTGCCTAAGGCGACCCTGCCTTGGAAGAAGAGAGCGTTGATCGTCGGCTTACTGAGCCTAGAGATTCCCTTCGGCATCGTCTTTTTTCCCTTGGCGGCCGTTCTAGTCCTGACCGGAATTCTCGCACCGCTCGGGATGGCGTCCTTTGCGGTCGGGACCATGCCGCTCTCCCTCGCGATGAAACAAAGAGCCGCGTGGCTAACCACGTGAGCAAAAGCGGAATTTGATGGAGCAACAGTCGTAGGGAACATCCAACCAGTGGCTGGGGCCTTTGTCGCTCGGTACACTTACGTCAAGCCCGGAGGAAATCTACGATGACATCAGATTTGCCACACCTCAGCAGCCACCATCGCGACACGCTTCTGCAAATATTTCAACACCCGACCAGTCACAACATCGAATGGCACGATGTCTTGTCACTGCTCGAGGCAACAGGATCGGTCGAGCAAGAACACGACGGGAAGTACCACGTTCGACTTGGCGACGGCGTCGAAGTCATCACGAAACCAAAGCACAAGGACATCGACGCCCAACAGGTCGTTGATCTCCGACGCATCTTTACAGCCGCAGGCTACGACGCTGTCGTGAAGGACATGGAAGCGAAGGGCAAAGAGGACTGAGTGTGGCCGACGATCTAGATGGAAAGAACGTCGTCGTAGTCATTGCCTACCGCGAGGCCACGATCTATCCGACCGATGCTTCGGCGGGTTCACGGCCCGAGCATCTCGTGGCGCCAGATCCGCTGGGGCGATATCACAAGATCCATCACCAAGCTGGGAATCCTCGCGGCACCTACGAAGACGACAGTTCAGAGTATTGGCGCGAGCTCACAGAGGCCGTTACGCCCGCGTTGTCCATTCTCGTTCTCGGCCACGGTAAAGGTAAGGCCAACGCATCGCACCACTGGGTCTCCTACGTCGAAAAGGAGCGCCCCGACGTTGCCGCAAAAATCATTGCCGATGTGCGGGTTGACATCGACCACCTCGACAACGAGCAAGTCTTGCGATACGCGCAGCGCTACTACGACGACGAACCGCCCCGAGATCAGTGGGGCAGTAACTAGGACCCGAGCCGAATCATCGTGAGCAATGCCTCGCGTCTTGGCGCAATCGAGTTGACGTTCAAGTCGATGTTCTGTCGTTGAAGGGGAATAGACGACACGATCGTGGTCTACGGTGGACTCGGCAAAAGGGGTGTCATGGATCGCGTTGAATTGGAGTTAAAGCTGAACGAAGGTCGTAACTGGCTTCTCGAGAAGTACGGCGAGTTAAGCGACGAGCAGTTGCACCGCCCTCTCACGAAAAGCCAGCACGATCCTGAGAATCGATGGAGTGCCCTCGATCACTTGGCGCATCTGGCACTCATTGAGCGCGACTTCGCTGCGATGGTGCGGCGCTTCTTAGCTGGTAGCGCGAACCCGGTGGGACTGCTGAACGATGAGCATGGTGAGCAACGTTCGCGCTCCGAGATCATGACGATCGTGAACGAGAGAACCGAGCAGTGGCAGCGGGATCATCGAAACGATACGTTCAGCGAAGTCGTCGCCCTGACGGCCGCGGCCCACGGTTCAACGTTGCAGCTGATGGCAGAACTGAGTGATGAACAACTTGAGGAGCATCTTCCGGGAGCCCCATGGGCGGACGGAACGATCAGTGGAGTACTGGGAGCAAACGCCGATCACGGACGCATGCACTGGAAGTGGGTCGAAGAGGCTGGCTTAGTCACCGACTAATGCAACGATTGGCAACTTGATCCAATAACGCCTGGCCAGAGTGGCCACACCTGTCCGGCGATCACCGTAATCGGCGAATAGGTGCGGAATGTCACAAATGGAGGGACAGTCGGCCGGAATAAGCGAACTACGTTGTGAATGTGAGCGTTTCGTAAGGAACCAATGCCGGTTCGCACTACATAGCGTCAACGCGAACCGAAGGGTGGCACCATGGTTGCGACCGACGACGCCGGTAGCGGCGAGTTCGTACGATTGCGTCCCTCCATTCGCCACTGGCTCGCCGGACTCGCATTTCCACTCGTCATGATCGCAGTCCTGGCCGCAGGAACAATCGCGAGCTATCAATTCAGTCAGTCGACGGTACGTCAAAACGGGATCGCTATTAACGCGTACGACCTTCGCGGTGACCTTTTCCAGATTGCCGCGGGCCTTGGGCTGCCGGCCGCCTATCGAACGGAGAGCATCCATCAAGAAATCATCCTGGCTATCGAGGGTGCACGACATGAGATCAGCGAGATCGTGTCGGCCGGTAACACTCCTGCTCTCCTCGATCGCGCCATCCGCGCATCGCGGGTGTACCTCTCGATAGCTCAGAGTGCGCTCTCGGGCACAACGCCGGCCCCATCGTTGCGAACGTCACAGCTTGATCGCGCCGCTGCGTCCGCCGGCGACCTTGAAGATCGAGCCGCCACCGAGGTAGAACAGTCTGCGCACAGCTCTTCGATCGCTGGTCGAGTTGACGGAATCGTCACGCTCATATTCGTAGTCATATCAATCGCGTTTGGACTTCTCTGGTACTCCCGCAGACGCCGAATCGAGGCGGTGACGGGAACACGCGCGGAAACCAGTGCCCGATTTGAATCGATCATCGAAAGCAGCAGCGACCTCATATTCCTTACGAGCGCTGAGGGTCAGCCGCAATACTGCAGTCCCTCCGCTGCGCACTTCTTTGGAGTGACCGCTGAAGATTTCTGCAGCGCGCCACTCGATCGATTCCTTTATCCCGACGACGTACGAGTCGCACTCAACGCGCTCGCGACGGTGCGCGACGTTGGAGCTATCGCCCCCTTCGACGTACGCGTTCGCCACGTTGACGGAGGCTGGCGCACGCTCGAGATGACTGCGGATGACCTTTCTTTGAAGTCGGCGCTCCCGTCCGTGGCGTGGCATTCGCGCGACGTCACAGTCCGCAGGGAACTCGAAGAGCAGTTGGCGCGTCAAGCATTCGAAGATTCGTTGACGGGACTCCCGAACCGGGCACTCTTGCTCGACCGACTCGGTCATGCCCTCGCCCGAAGTGATCGGTCCGTCGATTCGGTCGCCGTCTTGATGATTGACCTCGACGGCTTCAAGTCCATCAACGACGGGCTGGGCCACGACGCCGGAGACCATGCATTGAAAGAGATTGCCGCTCGCATCGTTCGATCTGCCCGACCCAGCGACACGGTCGCTCGACTCGGCGGTGATGAGTTCGTGGTTCTCCTGGAAAGTATTAGTGCGCCGCCGATCGTCGATGATGTCGCGAATCGAATACTCGACATCGTGCGCCAGCCATTCATGCTCCACGGCAGAAACGTTCGCATCAGTGCCAGCGTTGGGATAGCGGTGTCCGAAGGCGCCAGCAGCACGCCGGGCTCGCTGCTTCGCGACGCCGACATCGCCATGTATGCGGCGAAAGCAGCCGGTCGCGACCGTTGCCATCGCTTCGAAGCCGCCATGCATTCACGTGCGAACCAGCAGTTTCGCCTCATCAATGATCTCAATCACTCCTTGGAACGCGACGAGCTTGTCGTTTTCTACCAGCCCAGTATTGATCTCGAGGGCGCGCGCCTCGAAGGGGTCGAGGCCCTTCTTCGCTGGCAACACCCTGAGAACGGTCTCATCATGCCCGACGTCTTTATTCCCATCGCCGAGCAGTCGGGACTCATCGTGCCGATTGGACGATGGGTACTGGAACAAGCCTGCGCGCAGGCTGTCGCCTGGCGCCCGGTACTCACTCCGGGCCAGCCCTTCGTTATGGAAGTCAACGTGTCGGGACACCAACTCAATCACGAGAGCCTGGTCCCGGACATCCGACACATCCTTGAGAATTCGGGACTCGAGCCAGAAAACCTTGTGCTCGAAATCACCGAGTCGGTGTTGATGAACGACATCAACACCGTGGTGAAACGTCTGCGAGAACTGAAGAACATTGGCGTGTCGATTGCGATTGACGACTTCGGCACGGGCTATAGCTCGCTCGCCTATCTACGACAATTGCCGATAGACATTCTAAAAATTGACAAAACCTTTGTTGACGCGGCGTCGGCCGGCGACCCCGGTGGTGACGCGATCATGCGAGCAATTCTCGATCTCGCAAAGGGCCTGAACTTAAGGACCATCGCTGAAGGCGTGGAGGAGGCGAACCAAGCGATCTACCTGACGGACCTCGGCTGCGACTCGGCGCAAGGTTACTTTTATGCGCGCCCCATGCCGCCTGACGAATTATCGAGTCGCTTCGAAGTCGACGCGTGGGGCACCACACTCGTACGGCCCACCGCTTGACAAGCGCACAGCAGCGAAATCAGGCCGTGAAGCGTCACTCGGATCAAGAGTTCAGAAGAGCCTCCACGTGGGCGATCGTCGAATCAACGAACGGCCACGGAGCATTCGATTCATCCACTAGAAGGCCGAATTCGGTGCAGCACAGTCCGACAACGTCACCGCCCCGGGTCCGACACCCATCGGCGATCTCCATGAACCGACCCCGCGACGACTCAGTCACTACGCCTTGGGTGAGCTCCTCATAGATAATCCTCTGAAGCTCTTCTGACTGTTCGGGAGTCGGTTTAATGACTCGAATACCTTCTCGCTCAAGAGCGGACGAGTAGAAGTCACTCTCGGTTAAGTACTTCGTGCCAAGAAGTGAGATCGACTCGTGGCCCAATGCCCGTACTCGTGCTGCGACCGCGTCTCGAACATCAACCACCGGTATCGATACCGCTCGCCGCACGTCGTCATAATTCATGTGCATCGTGTTGGCGGATATGCCCAGCACTTCGGCGCCACCGCTCTCCAAGCGTCGGGCGGATTGCGCCAGGATCTCACCTGTCGCCGCCCAATTGCCTTCCAATTGAAACTGCACGATGTCCGCGAAGTTCACCGAGTCAATCAAGACCTGCGGCTGTTGCCATGCACCGCGACGTTGCGCGGTCAACTGATTTAGGAGGCGGTAGTACGCCGCGGTTGACTCCCACGACAGGCCGCCAATGAGTCCGATTCGCGTCATCAAGAGACACTATCCAGACCTTGCACGAGTAGCGAGCAAATCAACTCGCTTCTCGTGCCCAAGCTGTCGACTAGTTCGCTACGCCGACCGCCGTGTGGCTCAGCGCTGTTCGACTACGACTACGACCTATGACGTACGCGCCAAACGCCGCAAGAAGAACTCCGGGGCCGCTTGAATATGCCAACCAATGCGCGAGCGTCATCGACGGCGACGCCGCGTGGAAGTACGGTCCCACGATCACGGGCCAGACGACCGGAACGACTGTCAGCCACGCCCCGCAAAGAAAAAGGACGAGTCCCCATGTACCAGTAGCTATCGGCCGACGAATCGACGCAAAAATCAGCAGGCATGCGAGGACGCCAACGACTCCCGGCAGCAGCGCACCATATGCATGCACTTCGTTCCACGTCCACGACGAGGTGCCGTCCGCCGAGAAGCCAAAGGTTGGCCCGATGAAGGGAATAATTCCGGCCCACGCGGAAAGAAGCAGCGTGACAAACGCCCCCATTGCGATGGTCGCGGACGCACGGGGAACTCTGATGTCTTGTTCCACCACGCGCTCTCCGGTGTACTCCGTGACGCGAGTTGGTACTTCCTGCGTCGGAGTCACAACTTCGTTGGACGCCATGACTTCGTTGGACGCCATGACGTCCGTCGCCGGTTCGTCGGTGGGTGTGTCGGATGAGTGATGTAGCAAAGCCATAAATCCCTCCTTGGTTTACCTACACCCAAATTTTATTTCCGATTTTCCCTAATTCTCCTGTGAAGTTCTAAATGACTCGCACACACTTCGTCGCTTGCGTGATAAATCCCGCTCAGAGAGTTGTGGGTACTTTGAATTTGTCGCAACGATGCGGATCATTCACAGACGGTTAGCCGTACGTCAACGCGTCTTCAAGAGTGATGGAAGAAGTGTAAGTTCGTCGATCTTCGACCATGGGTTCATCAATCAGACGCGTCGTCTCTGCAGTAATGGCGTCTGCATCTGCGAACTCACCAGCGATCATGGAGGCCTCCGCCGCACGTCGTTGTGCTGGTCACGCAATCCCCGATTCACGCGAACTCGCGCGCACCAGCATCCGTAGTCTCAGTCGCGAAGTCAGCGAAAGTCAAGAGAGATTTATTCGAGATTTATTATTATTCGCACTTTTTATCCTCTCGGACTGAAACGTTCTCGGCTTCGTTTCGCTGTGATCACATTCGAGGTCGTACAAGCTCCAAGAGCTGACTTTCAACGACGCGAAGAGGCTCGTCATTGCCTTCAGCGCGACAAAGGATAAGTGCACCCTCAATACTCGCTATGCATATCGTGGCGACACCCTGAGCTCGCATCTTCTTGACTCCCGCATGCTCCAATTGCGCCGCCAAGAGCGACACCCATGACTGAAAAGCGTTCCTGGCGACGACCAATAAGTCCTCGTCACCGTCACCAACGTCGATGGTCACCCCCGCGACGGCGCATCCGGCGGTCGCGTTTGACGTAACAATCACGTGGTGAAAGAGCGCGACGAAATGCTCGATCACGCCCTCGGGAGTCGTGGCCTGGCTCGCTTTCATGTGTCCGAGAATCTGATCGGAAGTGAGTCGCATGGCGCACTCCGCGAGCTGCTTTTTTCCTTCGGGAAAGTGGTGATAGATAGATCCTCGCGGGGCGCCACTATCGGCCAGCACATCCGAGAATGATGTGGCGTTCATTCCTCGCTGACCGATCAAAGACGCCGCGCTTTGGACCATCTTGTCTCGGCTATCGCCCGCCATTCACTCTCCAGTTGCTATGACGAGCGTCATAGAATAGGCTCGCCACAAAATATGATGCCCATCATAAGTGCCCAGGAGGAACGCAATGCCCATGATCGATGTCTACGCCGCAGAAGGAACGTTCAACAAGAAACACGCGCTTGCGTGCGATCTCGCCAACGCGGTAATGCGCTGGGAAAAGGTCCCGCCAATCTCCTTATTCAAGAACAACACCGCCGCCTTTATTCACGAACTGCCCTCTGGGGCAATTTCGAACGCCGCGGGAGACAGTAACTATGTCCGCGTACAAGTCTTGACCCCAGTTGGCGTCCTTGACCGTGAGAAGCAACTCGGCGTCGTGAAGGAGCTCACCGAAATCGTGGCTGCAGCCTCGGGCGATTCGACTCTTTCGCAACGAACGTGGGTTCTCATTACTGAGTCGCCCGAGGGCGGTTGGGGAATTAGCGGTCATGCCAACACGAGCGACGACATCGTCCAGGCGGCGCGCAAGGAACTGTCGGCCGGCACCGCGAGCTGAAGGTCCGTATCGCCTTGCGCTCGAGGATCGAGTTCATCGGTATTTTGAGCAGCTGAACGAGTCGACGTCGCGAGAGTGCGATCATGACGATCCGTTAAAACCGGCCGGAGCTGCGGGTCACCTCGAGAAAATGATGACCCGGTCGCCGGCGAGGAATGTTCGATCTTCGGCCCGCAATTGCACGGCTCGCGCCAGAACCGTTCGCTCAACGTCTCTTCCGATCGCCGCCAGATCCTTGGCCGACTTGGCGTGCGTCACGCGAGTGACGTCTTGCTCAATGATGGGTCCCCTATCGAGATCTGCCGTGACGTAGTGGGCTGTTGCACCGATGAGTTTGACGCCTCGCTCGTACGCCTGGCGATAGGGCTCGGCGCCTTCGAATCCGGGCAAAAACGAATGGTGGATGTTGATGATCTTGCCGTTCATCGCTTCACAGAACTCGGGCGACAAAATCTGCATGTAGCGCGCCAGAACGATGAAATCAACGGAGTGCTCCTCCACGAGTTCGAGCAGTGATCGTTCAGCGTGCGCTCGCGACTCCGGCGAGACCGGCAGATGCTCGAACGGTATGTCGTATCGATGGGCGATGTCTGCGCAATCTGGGTGATTCGAAACGATGAGCGGAATGTCCAGTGACAGTTCCCCAATGTTCCAGCGGTACAGAAGATCGACCAGGCAGTGATCCGACTTTGAGACCATGACGAGAGCACGGCGGTGTTCGGACTCTGATCGGATCGCCAAGTGCGGTCCGAAGACTGACAGTCGCTCGCCCAAGAGCGCGCGCACTTCGCCGAGCTCCTTCGGGCTGTCGAATCCAATGCGCATACAAAACATGCCCGTCGGCGGATCCGAGAATTGATCGCTCTCAAAGATGTTGCCCTCCACGTCGACGATTCCTTGCGATGTTGCGAGAACGATTCCGGGCCGATCAGGACAGATCAGAGTGAGGATGTAGCGCTGCAAGTGGTCACCCTTCATCTCGGAGCGGTCTCTCGAGCTTCGCGAAAGTTCGTTTCGTTGTAGGCCTCATCTTAAGGAACCAGCGATGTCATAAAGATCATCAGCGTCCCCGACTGCTCGCACTATGACTGGAGCAGTCGGGGACGACCGAACTATTTAGTAGTAGAGATACTCCGGCATGAAGTTCTGCAGCGGATTTGCCGCGAGCCCGCTCACGCCGTTGACGGACTTCGCCTTCAGGGTCTTGATGACTTCACCCGTGGCCGTCGCTTCGGGCTGGAACAGAACCGGAAGCTCCTTTGCCGTGTACTCGGCGTAAGTCTTCAGACTCGCCGTGCCAAAGGTGGTCCCTTCAATATCGGCAGTCTCGGTCGCGTTGGAGTAATCCCCCACGTTGAATCCGCCACCCGGGGCGAAGAGGGTCTCGCCCGACGGGTAGTAGTCAGGCGCGTAGCTCCAGCCACCGCCCCACGAGCAGATCTCGTACTGCGTGCCAGCTTCGCAGTCCGCGATGACGTCGTTGAAGCTTGCTTCGGTGTGCGAGAACTTGAACCCAATCGAGTCCCAGTCAGCGACTTCGGCGTTGAACGTGTCGTCCAGCGCGGGAGTACCACTGGCCCACAGGATGCTGAGCGAAAGCGTGGCACCTTGACTAATGCCCGCACCACAGTCCGTGGCACCAGTACCGGGCGACTCACACGCGTCGACGCCATCGACCAATTTCCACCCGTGACTCGTCAAGAGCTTCTTCGCGGCCGACAAGTTATAGGGGTACGGGTTGGTGACCGGCTCAATCGCCGACGCCAAGCCGCTGACGGACTGCGGAGTGTTCGGAGGCAATGGACTGTCGATCGGCACGCCGTATCCCTTGTCCACCTTCTGGATGATCGAGGTCTGATCGACCGCCTCCTGAAGTGCTTGGCGGATGTACAGCTGCGAGACAATCGCGTGCTTGGGGTCCTTGGTGCTGAAGTTGAACGGCGCGTAGTTGAAGGCCCACGTGAATCCCGTCGTCAGGTTGTACGTCGACGAAATGGCGGACCAGTTCGCTCCCACCTTTCCGGGACCTGGCGCGTTGCTCGTAAGGATTGTCGGATCCACGTACCCGAGCGTGATCGCTCCGCTGCGCAGAGCCGTCTCTTCGGCGTTGGCCGTCGTGAACGCTTCTTCCTTCACGTAGTCAATGCCCTTTTGCGCCTTCACCGGACCCGAGTACGTCGAGTTAGGAACGAACGTGGCGTCTCCAAGGTCGTCCATCTTGATCAACTTCCACGGACCGTCCGCACCACTCGTCCACAGGGAGTCGGCGAAGTCGGTCATGGTTGCGGCTTGGCCGTCGAGGTATTTCTCGACGGCGTTGCACGCGGTGTTGGTTGACGCCGCACCGTAGACACCAGTCGCACACGTGGACGTCGTTCCTGGCGCGGTGATGTCCCAGCTGTTGGGCATAGGAGTTAATTCAGCCAGGTAGTTATAGAGGATCCAGTTCGGGTTGACGCTTGAGGTGAATTTGATGGTCACCGTGTTGCCCGTACCCGAGGCACTCGCCACTTGGTCGGGGATCCCGTACCCCTTGTTGTAGCCGCAGTACCCGGTCGGGTCCGCCTTGTACATGTTCAAGAAAAACATGACTGACTGCGCGTTGACAGTCTGACCGTCAGCGAACTTCCAACCCTTCATGTCAATGGTGATGGTCCTGTTGCCGTTGGAGAAGACCGGCTGCGAGGCGGTCGACAGGCTGTAGTCGACGGCGCTCGAACCGGGCGTGCCGAACCAGTAAAGCGGACGATAGGTCATCTCTTGAAACTGGCTGAGCGTCGCGACCGAGAAGTACTGGCATCCCAGATACGGAAAAATGTAGTTCGGGGCCGCTCCAGCGCCCTCGGCAAACGTAATGGTGTTTGAGTTGCTGGACGTGGTCGTTGAGGTCGTCGATGGCGAATTCGACGAACTGGCCACCAGGCCAATCGCAACTGCCGCCACCACCACAACCACCGTTAGTGCGATCCACCACTTACTGTTGCGTCGCATGATTCACTCTCCTGTTGCCTACATCGGTACTCAACGAACACTTCGCGTTACCGAGATATTTCCAACGTAAGTTCGCGCTAAGAAGAAAACTCGGCGGCGCGATAAATCGTCATCGCATCGTCACCTGGCTCACAGCATTTTCGAAGTGTCATTTTTTTCTAGACGGGGACTGCGTTGTTGCGCGATGTGTGCGCTTACATTCGCAACTCGTGAACTAAAGATGTATTTCGCTCGATGTCTTCTAAGCAATTCCTGAGGTATCGGAGTGGCGCAATACTGATGAGGTGGCAACGCACGTTGACCCAGAGGACGTAGCCGCAGAGGCGCTCGAGTGGCTTATCGATTCCGCGGTCGACACGAACGCCGGCGTGGCGTGGAGTACCACTCGCTCGAGCGAGGAACGTGACCCGACTCTCTACAGCGGTGGCGCGGGTGTCGTCATGGCGTTGTTGGAGGCGTACGAACACTTCGGCGACGATCGTTTTGCCGATCTCGCGGTTGCCGCGAGCACCGAGCTTGGTGCCGCGATTGACACGTGGAAACAGTCCTCTTTGTATTTCGGCCTCGCGGGAATGGCCGTGGCTTTGCAGTCAGTGCACGATGTCACTGGCGACCTCAGCGCTCAGACGAACGCAGTTCGCGCCCTGAAGCGGATACGCGATCGTTTCGATGGTGAGCGATGGGGTGATCAATTTGAGATGCTCGCCGGCAACGCCGGGATCGCCCTTGGCGCTTTGTATCTAGGTGATCTCGACCTAGCGGTGATGGCAGTTACGCCGTATCTCGAGACGGCCGAAGCCACGGCGGTCGGTGTCCAGTGGCAACACCGAAGGGGTGTTGGCGCACGTCTCCATCACATCTCTCACGGCACGCTCGGCATCGTTCAGGCACTGGCCGCGGTCGGAGGGGCGACGGGTAGACCCGACTTCGTGGAGCTCGCTCTCGACGGCGCGGCTGACGTGGTGAGTCGCAACGAGACCTCAGACGACGGTTTCCTCGTACCGCATTCCGATCCCCCTTATCGTCCGGAACTCATCGAGCGAATCAACTACGGGTGGTGTCACGGTCCCGCGGGCGACGCGCAGGTATTTCGCCTCTTGGCCGCCGTGACCGCGAACACCGAGTGGATGGATCTGACCGATCTCTGTTGGCACACGGTCGTGACCTCGGGGATACCCGAGCGAATCCGTCCAGGATTCTGGGACAACAGCGGGCGCTGCTGCGGAACGGCGGGGGTCCTTGCGTTCGCGAGCGACCGATTCGTCGAACGAGGTGAGGACCCCAGTTTCTCGCGCACGCTCGTTGACGACATCTGCGCACGAGCGACGGTTGACTCAACCGGGGCGCGCTGGTCCAATGTGGAGTACAGGACAACGCCAAGCAATCTCGAGCCACGAGTGGGTTGGGCCATGGGAAACGCGGGAATCATTCGAGAACTTCTGCGTTTCTCGCGACTCGAACGGGGCGATACTGCGGACTACTTCATCGCGTGGCCCGACCAACCGAGGACCGGACCGCTGCCGCTCGACTCGCGACAATTTGAAGAGTTGTAGGGACGCGCAACCCTCTTTGGAGACGGTTTATGTTTCGCGTGTTCCACGTACGATGCAGTTGGCGACTCACCTTTGAGGTTGAGCCATGACGGCGATTCCGCCTTCCCCCCGACCCACAAAAAGGAATTCAAATGACTACGAACGCACCTCTCGGCGGAACCTTCACACTCGCCAAGGACCTAACGGTCACTCGTATGGGCTACGGCGCCATGCAGTTGGCAGGTCCTCACGTCTTTGGGCCGCCGGCCGATCGCGAGGAAGCCGTCGCCGTCCTACGAGAAGTCGTGCAGCTGGGAATCACGCACATTGACACCAGCGACTATTACGGGCCATTCGTCACGAACGAGATAATCAAGGAAGCCCTGTACCCGTATCCCGAAACCCTTCACATCGTCACGAAAGTCGGAGCGCTTCGCGACGCGCAGGGCGGGTGGCCCAGCGCGAGATCACCCGAGCAACTGCGCCAAGCGGTGCACGACAATTTGGAGCGCCTCGGCCTCGACGCGATTGATGTCGTCAACCTACGCGTTGGTGGCCTTGAGAGCCCAGTCGCGGAGTCGCTCGCCGAGCCGTTCACCGCGCTCGCCGAGCTCCAGCAGGAAGGCCTCATCAAGCATCTCGGCGTGAGCACCGTCTCCGCTGAGCAGATAGCCGAAGCGCAGTCCATC
>JBAQZL010000065.1:0-10207 GCA_049790955.1 Acidimicrobiales bacterium | reverse complement strand
GGCTTGCCGCCATTCTGCGTCGTTATGAAGTGCTGGTGACCAGGGGTTGCCGAATTTTTCAATGCCGCCGTGAGTTGTGCGGCCGTGTCCTGGGGGTAGAGCGCTTTGAGGTCCGGCTCGAGTCGACTCAGGTCAATCGTTCCCGGGTGATCCACGCAAACCAGGGTACCTGGGCACTCCATCGACATTGAAGGCACCGTAAAACCGAGGGGCACCGCGATGTACAACGGGTCGAAGCTCTTTGCTGGTGGAGTCTTGAAGTTAGCGCCGGCCTCGCAGCCAGAACTCGCTGCGGACGTGACGCTCTTGTCGCAGTAGTAGCCCTTCGAGTAGGTGAAGCTGACAGTGCCGCTATTGAAAAAAGCCTTTGTCATGCCGTATTCGTTGATCCCCATGCCTTTTTGCATCGCATTGCTCGATGGCGCCGCGCTACTCGCGGCAGCCGCAACTCCGACACCACCAGCGACAACTATCGCCACGGAGGCTGCGAGCACCCTCGCATGCTTAGTGAAACTTCTCATGATATTTGTCTCTTCTCTCCCAACCACGATGATCAGGACTCATATCTATTCGGCGCGCACGGCGTTTTGGATGTCGACCGAGCGAACATAATTCACAGAGTCCCAATTGCGACTGGCTATGCCCCTATTTGCTTGGCCAAGCAAATTAACTGAGTGTCGTGACAACTGTCGATCCGCTCTCATCCAGCGAAGAGGTGCTGGGGCGCGCGATGATGCGCATCGTTAAAGTCATGCCCCGAGTTCTTGACAGCGACCTCGTTAGAGGCGCAGGACTCACCGCGAGCGAGTACACGACGATCATGCACCTCTCTGAAGCCCCCAATCGTGAGTTACGAATGGCGGACCTCGCCAGCGCTACCGGACTTTCGGCCAGTCGAATGACGCGCCTGGTAGACGGCCTCCAATCGAGCGGTCTCGTGACCAAGACTGCGAGCTCCGTTGATGCGCGTGGCAATGTTGCGAAACTGACAAAACAGGGAGTGGCCAAACTGAGATCCGCATGGCCCGTCCATCTTGAGAGTGTTCGCCGACACTTCTTTGAAGCCATTGGACCGTCGGCGCTCAAGGGAATGGCGAGCACCATGAGCGCTGTCGCCGACGGTCTTGACGATATGACTGACGAAAAGCGAATAGGGCAGTAGGGCTTCTGGCGTCCGATTTGCGGGTGTGAAACGCATCTTTCGATAGTCAGGCTGTTCCGGCGCCCTGGCTCGAAGCCAGCACGTCTGGACCTCGGACTCGGAATTCAAGTTCACCCCTGAGAGGAGAGTGGACTAGCGGGAAGAACGGGCCAATTGATCTGGCCCTTGACTCCGTCCGCTCAGATCAACCAAGTTCCGTTTCTCATGATGGTGCGGCCGGTCAGATCCTCACCTTCTTGCCAGACCAGGATGCGATCGGGCCGAAACACCAAATAGACGTAGTCGCCGCCATCTGTCCGGGGGTCCCAGCCCGCCTGAGTGGCGTATGCGTCGGCGAGGTCCGCGGTGGACCGCGCGACAGGAACGGATTCGACGAGGACGGCGTCGATCATGACAACATCCCGAGTCTCCCCGAGCGCGAGGCGGACCCGCCCATTGGTGCTGACGTTGGTTACCGTGCGCGACTCAGGCTCAGTGGCTACAACAACATTGCTGCCGTTCCAGGTGTGAGACACCGGCACGAGATGAACGGCGCCGATGGGCGACGCGGAGGCAACCCAGATGTTTTCCCCTTTCGTCGTCAACTTTGCGAGAGCGTCAGATTTTCGTTGGTCGGGTGATCGGGTCACGCGAAACCTGCCGTCGTCTTTGGATACAGCGCGGCGCGGCACAGGTGGCGTTGTTCGTGCGTATCAACCTCCTGTTGGTGGCAAGGTGAGTTTCTCAAGTCGTTGACTTATTCGTCTGAGGAGACCCATCTCGCAGCTCCGATTCGCGTAAACGTACATCCGAGCGTGAAGTTCGTCAAGACCTCATTTCGTCGGGGGGCGTTGAACTTGAAAGTCCGATCCCGGTGTGCTGCATTGAGTTGATGATCCGGTGCATGGGATTTTCGAAGCGCGCGATTCTTCGGGGTAGTTCATCGGCTGATAGTTCTTCGACGGGTTGAGGGCAAAGGGCCATTTCTGGACCAAAAGTGGGTGATTCTATGCATCGTCGCGCACGCTGGGTGACAGCGAGTAGGGTCCTTGCAAGCGAAGTAGGCGGAAATGGTCAGTCTCTCGCACTAGGAATTGAGTATTCGTGGCACAAGGAACAGTGAAGTTTTTCAATGCAGAAAAGGGATTCGGTTTCATCTCGCGCGAGCAGGGTGATGACGTCTTCGTACATTTCTCCAGCATCCAGGGTGACGGGTACAAGAGCCTCGAAGAGGGTCAGCGCGTCGAGTTCGATGCTGCGCCTGGCAAAAAGGGCGAAGAAGCTCAGAACGTCCGAGTGATCTGAGAACATTTGGCTACCCTCGAGGTGGCCATGGTGAGCCTTACCCAATGAGCTGAGGTTCGTTTACGGGCAGTGCGGTAGCCCGATTCGATCCACAGACCCCAGGCCATAACCTTCAGTTCGTGAAGGTGCGTTTCGCCGTATCAGTCGGATTGGGATCGCCGGACCCCGAGCTCTTGGCGGTGGTGGTGGCCGGGGCCGAGGAACGAGGCTTCGACAGCATCTGGTTCTCCGATCTCACGGTTCTGGCGGGAACAGACCCCTTCTTAGCTGTCTCCTTCGCAGCAGCAGCATCACACCGGTTGAGACTCGGCGTGAACCTAGTTCCTTTCGGCTATCAACCCTTCGTGTTCGCTCGCCAAGTCGCCGAACTCGACCAGATCACAGCTGGCCGCCTTCTGATGACATTGGTACCCGGGCTCGACGGAGCAGACGAGCGAGCAGCGTTGGGGATCTCGGGTCAGCACCGAGGCAGACTTCTCGATGCGCTGATTCCGGACCTGAAGTCTTGGTGGGCGGGTGAGTCAGTGAAGGTTCCCGATGGCCAAGACGCAGAGCTACGACTCGCCGTGTTGCCGCGCCAAAATCCGTTGGAAGTGTGGTTGGGAGGACACGGGCCGGAGTCGGTTCGCCGAGCTGGCCAATTGGCGGATGGCTGGTTGGGTTCGAATGTCACGCCTCAGGCGGCCGGGACCATAAGGGCTCAGATACAAGAGGAAGCAACCACAGCCGGTAGAACGATCGACCCCGAGCACTTCGGGTTGAGCATTGGCTACGCCCGTGAAGACTCAGATCTCGGACGGGCGTCTCCGTTGCGAAGGTCAACCACAGGGCAGATCAGTGTCCCCGTCGGCGTTCGACAACTGCGAGACCTGATCGGTGCGTTGATCGATCAAGGCCTCTCGAAGTTCGTACTCAGGTCTGTAGCGCCCGTTTTATGGTGGCCCGACGAGCTCAACTGGTTAGCCGACGTGGTGTTCGACCTGCAGACCTGAACACTGCGGGCGCGCCATGGGTACATTGTGGCGTGCCCGAACTGCCAGAGATGCAAGCCTTAGCTGAACGACTCAACGCGCTGCTTGCGGGCACCACGTTGCTGCGAGCTGACGTGCTGGGATTCTCTTCGATCAAGACGTATGCACCCACGCCCGAATCACTGCTGTACCACCAACTTGTATCGGTTGGTAGGAGAGCCAAATATCTGGTGTGGGAGTTTGATGACGGAATCCGCGTCGTGATGCATCTGTCTCAAGCGGGACGCTTGGACGTTGAGCAGCCGCCGAAGGGGACTCGGCCCCGTGGCTCGGTAGTGCGTTTCGTGTTTGGTCGAGGCGCCGCGGGACTCGAAGGTCCGAGCGTCGGGATACTGGTGCGTGAATATGGCACTCAGCGAAAGGCCGCGTGGTGGGTGCTGCCTCCGAATGAGGAAGGGCCACTGTCCGGACTCGGACCTGAGCCGGGAAGTGAAGAGTTCGCCCAACTCATCCGTACCAGTAGTTCAAAGCGTCGTCTCACCACCGACCTACGCGACCAGCACGTGGTGTCGGGAATTGGCCGCGGCTGGGGTGATGACATTTTGCACCGCGCCCGCCTGTCACCTTTCGCCTCTTTGAGCTCCCTGAGTTCCAAGCAGCGCGAGTCATTGCTGAGCGCCGCTACCAGTGTGTTGGCCGAAGCACTCGAACTCGAGCGCACTCGCGAGGGCGGCCTGTCGGAAGCCAAGCTTGGAGGTCGATTCAAAGTACACGGTCGCGCTGAAGAGCTATGCCCTTCCTCGTGTGGCGACACCTTGCGCCGCGTGTCGTATGAGTCCTACGAGATGACGTACTGTCCTTCGTGCCAGACGGGTGGACGACAACTTGCCGACCGCCGCTTGTCTCGTTTACTTAAATAGCGGGACGAGCGGAAGCCGTCTGAGTGACGTCAGCCTTAGGCGCCCTGACCCAACACGAACAATTCATAGCTGAACTATTCTTCCGAACATGAGTGACCTCGCGCCCTCTATCTCTGAATCGCGCGAGATACGGGCTTCGGCCGCTGCCATTTTCGCTCTGTTGGCGAATCCGGCCATGCATCCCGACATCGACGGCACTGGTATGGCGCAAAGTGCCGACGATAATGCAACCATCACCAAGGTTGGCGATGTCTTCGTCATGAACATGACGCACTGGAGTCTGGGCGATTACGGCATGGAGAATCATGTCGTCGAATTCGTACCCGGCAGGCGGATCGTGTGGGAGCCACGCGCACACACGTACGAGACGTCCAAATTTCCAGGAGACGAAAATACGTCGGAGATCCGCTACTGGGGATGGGAACTTGAACCCATAGACGCAAACCTGACTCGCGTTACCGAATTCTTCGACGGAAGTCGTCTGTCAGATGGTTTGCGAGAATTCTTGAAAGGCGGCGAGTTCTGGCGGAAGGGCATGATCGAGAGTCTTGAGAACCTTGAGCGCTTGGTGACTGCGCCCGACTCGACTTCACACTCGGCATCTAAGCGGAGAAATTACTTCGAAGAAGTCCATCGAACAGACTGATTGTTCTCGCTGTCGTCCGGACGCCAGGACATCTTCGAAGAGTCAGCTGTCGAGGACTTTGACTTCAACCTTCCCGCCGTGGGGGATCAGGCCCCATACGATTTGCCCGTTCGTCTTTTGAGCGAAGACGTGCAAGTTGTTATTGAAGATCTCCGCAGTAGGCGCGACCTTTGGATCGCAGTCGCTGGTGATCGTGTCACTGGGAAAGTTCCCCGTGCCTGCGGCGTGGGAGCGGTGCATTAGGTCTCCGGTTGCGGTCACCTGGAAAACATGGAGGTTGCCGTTGGCAACGATGGAGCAGAGCATTTCGTAGAGCCTCCTTATGGGCAACGATCACGATGGTGCGCTCTCGTTCAAGGCATCGTAGTTCTCAGATTCGGATTCAGTGTGGTCGTTGAGGTTGGAACCTGGTCGAAGAGAGCTTCGACGGCTCGCGCCATCAGATTGTTCGCATCCTGTTTTGGATGAAAGGTTTCGGTCGCGACGATGTGCTGTAGGAATACGTCCCCCTCGTTCGCCGGACACGAAACGAAGGGGCGTAGCGAAAGAAGGTGAGCTAAATCGAACTGACAGTTTTCGACGAGCGTCCTCAGCGGCGAACTCACCGAAAATCGGAGAGTATTGATGTCGGATTGCCCGTTCGTTGCGGCGTTACAGGGAATTGCTGAGGCTGCCGTGAGGCCGTTGACGTCAACGAGTTGAATGTTGTGACCAAGTGCGCTCATGTCGCTGACGGCACTCGCTATCTCGGTGTCCAATTCACTTTCCACGAGATTGAACTCTGAGACTTGACTCTTTGAATAGCCAATGTCCAATTGAGCGGAACGTACCTTGAACACTGAGAACAGACTGGCGCCTCCGGCGACGGGACAGAACTCAGGAGGGGTCTGGGCGAAAAGTTGTGGGTAATTCAATACCGCCAGATCAGCATTTGGCGCGCGAACAAAGATCTGCGCGTAGACGTGCTCAAGTTCGGCCTCTTCCTTAGAGGTTCCCTGAGTGACTTTGAGGAGCGAAGTTGCGCCGTCGAGGTAATTGCCGCACGTCTTGCTTTCGTGTACGACGCCCGATTGCGTGTAGCTCTTCGTCGTGCCACCGACTCTGACGCTCGCACGAACTCCCAGGCATGCGATGAGGACATTGGAAAAATGAAGATCATCACCCCCGTCGGTAATCGTGACCCACTGCGTTTCTGGTGATAATGCGCTTAGCTGCGAAGGCTCCCCATTTTCCCCGTCGAAGAGATCCTTGGACGTGGCGCCAGAACACGCTACGAAGCCGCCAGTGCCGTAGGTTTCGAACTGGCCCAGATTTATATTGAGGCTCGTCGCTACCAAAACGGGATACGCCTCCACACTTCGATGACATCCGTCGTCGTTCGACGGAGAAATATACGTCGTCGCATCGGACTGCAAGCCTTCGCCCGAAGAGTACGAGTCTCCAAGTGCTACATATTGTGATGAAGCCGGGCCGATATTGGGCAATCGCGAAGCCGAAGCAGTACCGGGACTCATCGGCACTGTTGCGAAGAGAACGCCACCAACGACAAATTTGAGAAATCTCAAAACAGAACGAGGTTTCCGTTGCATAACTTGCCAGCTCCCGTTGGTTCAGTACACGTCTACCACGGGACACACGTTGAGTGAAGGGCAGCGCCACTGGTGTGACTTCAGCTTTCGGAAATCTGCGTTGGTTTCGATCGGATTGCCCGAGTTTTTAAGGGAAGTCTCAGATCGGGACTCAGTTCGTTTTGATGAAAGGTTCTGGTTGATTGTGTCTCGGAGTTGAAAGAGATTGTCTCGCGTCGAGTTGCGCTCGTTCGTTCGCGGTGTGGGAATCTCTCGCCGCGTTCGCGCCCGACGCGAAACCACTGAGAACCCGCGGTCAGTGTTCAAAAACGCGGCGAAGCCCACGATTCAACGCAAGTTGACTCGATGTTGTGACCGCGTTGGGGCCAAAGTGTGGAAGCGAAAGGAAAATTGATTCTCGCGCCGACGAGGGAGTTCACAACTCGCTCGTTGTCGTGTCGCGTCCCGCACCGCGGGCGCGGCTTCATGGATGGACGAGATGTCAACTGGACACTATGTCGGAAACTGGACTCCGAAGACGTTGAGATCCTCGCGCCTCGCGGTCGGGGTCATTCGCTTCCTGGATGTCAGGGCGGAGCGTGCGTCTTCGCGCGCGGAGTTGATGGGCGAGACCAGAGAGCCCGATCGCTCGAACAACCGCTTTCAGTTGTGGACGCAACTCGCCGCCGTCGTTGTCGTTGTCGCCTACGCAGCCTCGTTGTTCTGGTCCGTGCATAGCGGCTCATCTTCGTCTCTCGTTGGTTGGTTGGGCCGCGCGGCGCTGGCCATTCCGCTGGTGCCGATCGCCGAGCGGGTGTGGCATCGTCCAGAGCTTCGCGGCGCGTGGCTGACAATGGGTCTTGCCGTCGCGCTGTTCAACGTGGCGAGCCTCCTCGACTTGGTCACCGTGGCCCGCGTTTCGCCACTGGTGACGGGCACGCCGCGCGACGTGATCTACCTGCTCTCCTATGTCGCTGTGGCGATCGCCGTATCTGTCGTCGGTCAGCAGTCCTTCGGGCCGCGGGCGTTTAGCGTGCGCCTGGACGGCGTCATCGCCGTATTGACTCTTGCCGCGTGGACGTCGATGTACTGGTTCCGTCAGGACGTGGAAACGACCGGACGATCGTTGGTTGCCGAGTTCAATATGTTTAACCCCATCCTGGTGATGGCGCTGATCGTCTTACTGATCGCTGGACTGGTTCCCAAGCACTCGCATCTCGACGTGTCGACATCCTGCCTCCTCGTGGGGTTGACGTCCTTTGCGGTAGGCGACGTCATCGAGCTCAACCACGCAGTGTTCAGTTTCGCGGCCGCGGGCGCGTTGGTCGAGGTGTCGCGCCCGGTTGCCCTGTGCTGCATCGCGCTCGCGGCATGGCCGAGGGTCGAGCGCCGCGGCGAAGTGGCTACCTTGATGGAGCCTGTGCGCGGTCTCAACTTGCTGCCGGTCATCTTCGGGACACTATCGATCGCAATCCTCGCCGTCTCCATTGTCAAGTCGCTCTCCGAGGCGACCGAGAGTATGGCGCTCGGATCGCTCTTGTTGGTGATCATCCGCATGGTCATGACCCAGAGCGAAGTGCGCCATCTTGGCAAGTCCAACTACCTTGAAGCACGCACCGACCACGTCACCGGGCTCTCGAATCGGCGTGGCTTCTTAGAGGACGGAGGCGCACGCCTCGCCGCGCTCAAGCCCAGCGAGCAACTCGGCATCGTGCTGATTGACCTCGACGGCTTCAAGGAAGTCAATGACTCTATTGGACACGCATACGGTGACGAGCTGCTGAGAGTGTTGGGCCAGCGCTTCGCCAAGCGCGTGGGCGCGCGGGGCACGGTAGCGCGCGTCGGCGGCGACGAATTCGCCTATACCTTTGTCATTGGCGCGAGTGCCGACCCGTGCGCTTCGGCCATGGACCTGGTGCGCACCCTCGTCGACCCGGTAGTGCTCGATGGAACAAGTGTGCGCGTGAGCGCGAGCATCGGGGTTGCTGTATGGCCCCAGCATGGCGCGACCCACGCCGAACTGCTGCGTAGCGCAGACGTGGCCATGTACGAGGCCAAGCGAAATCACCATGGTGTGTGCGTTTACTCTGACGACATCGATGTGAACAGCCGAGAGCGACTCTTGTTGATCAACGAGCTGCGCACGGCGATCGAACGGCGTCGTCTCACGCTGCACTTTCAGCCGACGCGCGACCAACGGACCAACAAGTTGTATGGCGTTGAGGCCCTGGTGCGCTGGCAGCACCCGACGAGGGGGCTCTTGTATCCCGTCGATTTCATTCCCCTCGCAGAACAAGTCGGCTTGATCGTGCCACTCACCCACACGGTGCTGGACCTGGCGATCAAGGAGCTGGCCCGACTTGACCACGCGGGGCACACTCTGCAGATGAACGTGAACATCTCGCAGCAGGACCTGAACGACCTTCAGCTACCGAACGTCTTGGGCCGCATTCTTCAGTGGTACAACGTGGCGCCGCACCGGATAACCCTGGAAGTCACCGAGTCGAGTCTGAGCCACGATCCGGTTCGCGCCAAGCAGAGCCTTGAGCGCTTACGCGACGCAGGCGTGCGGATCTCGATTGATGACTTCGGCGTGGGTTACTCCTCGATGTCGCAACTATTGGATCTGCCGGTCGACGAGTTGAAGATCGACAAGTCATTCGTCCTCGCGTTGGATAACGATCCGCGGGCAATCTCGCTGATCCGCGCGATGGTTGAGATGGCCCGCGCCTTGGGCCTCGTGTCGATCGCCGAGGGCATCGAGAACGCGAGCAACTATGACGCACTCCAACTCGTAGGCGCCGACGTAATCCAGGGCGACTACGTGGCTCGGCCACTCACCTGCGTCGAACTCGACGATTTCCTGCGGGGCGAAGGCGGGGGCTTAATGTTCGACGTCAACTCTCCCGACGGCCTCTTCGAGTCGATCGCGAGCGAGGAGTTGCTTGGACACGCCTACGATAAGGAACCACACTTCGACGCAAGAACCGAGCGGCCCCAACACGTCGTGGTTGCCAAGGAGTACGTCCCGTCCGACTGATAAAATAGGTGTCGATCACTCCTGCGCGCGTAGCGCCCGTCTGCATCGCTCCGAGTTTTTCGCAACGGGCGTCGGCGGAGATAGTTCATGGGCCGCCGCTCAACCAAAAGACCTTGTAAGGATGGTGCCCTGGCACGGACAACCGAAACCGGATGACTTCCTTCGTTGTCAGCGCACTTGAAAGAGACTGCGCGCTCATCTGAACGGTTCTGGTTGGGAAGTTAGTCTCCTTCGTAGCTCGGCAAAAACCTGCGGAGAAGTGCGTTACGAGCGTCGGTCGATTTCGAATGCCAGTGTGATGAGGGCGGCCGAACGCGGATCACCGAGGCTGTGGCCCGTGTACATTTCGAGCTTACGAAGTCGCTGGTGGACAGTGTTTCGATGAACAAAAAGCAATTCGGACGCTCTTTGGGCCGAGCCGCCGGTGTCCAGCCAGGCTCCCAAAGTCTCGAGCAAGGTGTCGCGCTCTTTGTCCGGTATTGAATTAATTCCGGCAAGCGCCACCTTGGCGAGTCGCTCCATGAAATCTGGTGCACTGACCGCGGCAACCTCCAAAAGATGTTGATCGAAGATCGTGACGCCGTTGCCGAGGCTGCTGGAGAGCGCCATCCGAGCC
>JBAQZL010000064.1:0-6542 GCA_049790955.1 Acidimicrobiales bacterium | reverse complement strand
CACCGTGGTCGACGCCATCGGCGACGTCTCTGGCGGCGTCCGTCTATTCGAACCCGAAGAGGAGCACCAATGATCATCATCTCGCCCGCGCAACAAGCTGGCATCACGGGCAAGCCGGGCTCGCAGTTCACGGGGGCCGCCTATCCGTACGCGACGATGCTCGCAACCGACGGCGTTGTCATCAACACCGTTAACTTCACGCCGTCGGCGCGCACGTTCTGGCATCACCACGAGGGCGGCCAAATCATCTTTGTGCTGGCGGGCCGCGGGCTCATCCAGGCCGACGGCGGGCCCGTGCGAACCATTCGTGCCGGCGACACGATCTGGGCACCGCCGGGCGAACGCCATTGGCACGGGGGCTCGTCCGATTCGTTCATGACCCACACGGCGATCTCCCTGGGCCCGACGTCGTGGGCGGAAGAGGTGAGCGACGAACAGTTCAGAGCCGCTGCGAGCGATGGGGGCGAATGATGCCGTCAGATGAGACGCACGAAGAGACCTATCAGGAGGGACTTCGTATTCGGAGAGAGGTGCTCGGCACCGAACACGTCGACCGTTCCCTCGCAGAGGTGAGCGAGTTCGCCCGACCAATCCAAGAACTGGTCACGGAATACTGCTGGGGAACAGTCTGGTCGCGCGAAGGACTCCCGCGCGCGACGAGGAGTCTTTTGAACATCGCCATGCTGACCGCGCTCAATCGATCCCACGAACTCGGGGTGCACGTCAGGGGTGCACTCACCAACGGGGTTACCCCGGAGGAGATCCAAGAAGTGCTCCTCCAAGCAGCCATCTACGTCGGCGTACCTGCGGCCCTCGAGTCGTTCCGAGTGGCCGACGCAATCCTCAAGGAGATCAATGAGCGCTGAGCCCCTCCCCTCGATCGGATTCATCGGTCTCGGCGCGATGGGGACGCCCATGACACGCCGGCTCATGGATGCCGGTTACGTCGTCACCGGCTTTGATGTGGCTGGCGACGCACGCGCGCGCGTAGCCGAATACGCCGTGCGCACGGTCGATCACGTCGAAGAGGCGGTATCGCGCGCCAACGTCGTGATTTTGATGCTCCCGGACTCGAGCGCCGTCGAATCGGTGCTCACCAGCACCGATGTTCGCAGGGAACTCGCTCGAGGGACGCTGGTCATTGACATGAGCTCCTCGGAGCCGCTTCGCACCCGCGCCCTCGCCGAGCGCTTGAGCGAGGGAGGCGTGCGCATGATCGACGCCCCCGTCTCGGGCGGCGTCGCGGGGGCTGAACGCGGAGCGTTGACCGTCATGACCGGAGGGCGCACGGAGGATGTGGATGACGCCCGTCCCGTCCTCGAGGTGTTTGGGAAGGTCGTTCACGCCGGACCGATCGGCTCGGGCCACGCCGTCAAGGCGCTCAACAACTTGCTCTCGGCGACGCACCTGCTGATCACGAGCGAAGCCATGCTCGCAGGCGAGCGCTTCGGACTCGACCCCAAGGTGATGCTGGACATCTTCAACGGGTCGAGCGGTCGGAGCGGCTCAACGGAGAACAAGTATCCGAACTTCGTCCTGCCGGGCACCTATAACTCCGGCTTCGGACTGAGGCTCATGTTGAAGGACATGAAGATCGCCGTGGCCCTCGCCGCCGAGGTGGACGCGCCGTCTGCGCTCGGGGCCGAAGCAGTCCAGGTCTGGAGCATGGCGGCTGAGGATCTGCCCCCACGAGCTGACCACACCGAAATCGCCCGGTGGGTCTCGGATGGAGATGGGGACCATGAGGAATGAATCGTATGAGGCTGCTCGAACTCTCGTAGGCTGGCGTCTAAACGATCTGCGCGGGATTTGACGAGGAAGGATATGACACAAACCAAGGAACTCCCCAAACTGGCATTCCGGTCCCTCGACCTCGATACTTCGGCCCCGGTGCGCGAACAGACGGTGCAGGTCCTGCGCGGGGCCATCTTGAGCCTCGAACTCAAGCCGGGTCAGCGGCTGATAGAACGCGAATTCATCAATCGCTTGGGAATATCGAGGACGACGTTTCGAGAGGCGTTGCGCGAGCTCACCTCGGAGGGCCTCGTCACCGTGGTGCCGCAAAAGGGAGCGCGCGTCTCCAAGCCGTCCATCAAGGAGGCCGGTGACCTCTTTGAGATTCGAGCCGCCCTGGAGTCCTTGGTCGTGACTCGTTTCACCCAGCGCGCAACCGATAGCGAAGTCGCCGCCCTGGTCACTGCGCTCGACCAACACGACGAGGTCGTGCGTCGCACCACCAACACCACGGAGCTGCTCGAGTCCAAGGAGGACTTCTACCGAGTGCTCTTTAGCGGTGCGCACAGTCAGACTTTCGAACAAGTGCTCAACGGGATCAAGGCGCGAGTGCGCGCGCTGCGCGCGACATCACTCTCCAAGCCGGGCCGCCCGGCCGAAGCGGCGGCCGAGATGCGCGCCGTGGTGAACGCCATCATCCAGCGCGACGCGCACGAAGCCGCCCGCCTCAACACCGAGCACATTGAGCATGCGGTCGCGATCGTGGTCAGCGAGTTGCAGCGCGCAATGGAAACGGGCGAGACGATTTTCTGAGGCAGTCTCGTTCGCTGAGCCAATCAACATCAAGGAGACGCGGTGACACTGTCGAAGGATCAACGGGCGATCAAGGAGGAGTACATCTCTGTACGGGGCACGTGGGCCGCGCACTGGGACACCATTCTCGCCCTCGACCCGGACTTCATGCGGTCCTATCTGAATTTCTCGTCGGTGCCCTGGACCAAGAATCATCTGGACAACAAGACCAAGGAGTTCGTGTACATCGCGGTGGACGCGGCCGCCACGCATCTGTACGAGCCCGGCATTCGCGAGCACATCGCTGCAGCCCTGCGTCAGGGGGCGACGGTCCAAGAGATCATGGAGGTCCTCGAGCTGACGTCCACCCTCGGCATTCACGCCATGAACATTGGCGTGCCGATCTTGGTCGAGGTACTGGTTGAAAAAGGTCTGCGCACCGGGCCGGGCGACCTCACGCCCTACCAGGAAGAGCTGAAAGCCGAGTTCACGAAGACCAGGGGCTACTGGCACGCGTTCTGGGACGAGATGCTCGAACTCGATCCTGAGCTCTTCGCCGCTTACACCGAGTTCTCCTCGGTGCCGTGGCGCACGGGCACGCTCTCGCCCAAGGTCCGAGAGTTCGTCTACATCGCCTTTGACACCGCGGCCACGCATCTGTACGTGAAGGGCCTCAAGCTCCACATCGAAAACGCCATCGGCTACGGCGCGACGCCTCAAGAGATCCTCGAAGTCATGGAGATTGCGAGCGTGCTCGGCATGCAGGCGACCATCACCGCGGCGCCGATCCTGAATGAAGAGGCCGCGAAGTTCGAGGCCGAGCGTTCCCGCTAACCAGCGCCCGCTGAGGCGGGGCTCAGAGAATGGCGATCGGGTTGAGCGGAGTCCCCGCTCCGTTGGTGACGTTCAAGGGAGCAGCGCAGAGGAAGAACTCCCATCGCCCTTGCGCCCGGCACGCCGCAGCCAGTTCGTCGAGCCACCACAGCTCACCGAGCGTCAGGCCCAGGTCCCGGATGAGCCGAGCGTGCACTGGGTAGTAGATGGCGTCTTGTTCTTCGAACGGCTCGACTTCAACCGCTCCGTTGTCCACCGCGAGCGCCGCGATCTCTCGCTCGTACACCCATTGGGCACACTGGATGGACAGCCCCGGCGACGCGTCCCAGAATCGGTGGCGCTCAGGCTGATCGAGCTCGTACCACCAGCCGAGATGACCGGTGCGAACGAGAAGGATGTCCCCCGTCCGCACCGCGACTCCTTGCGACGCAGCGCATTGGTCGAGATGCGCCGCCGTGATCGCGAATCCAGGTTCGAGGCGCGTGACGCCGAGGTGTCCGGCGACATCGAGGAGAACGCCGCGACCGGTGAGGCGGTCCCTTTGAAGGTGAATCGAGTTGCGCCGGGCGCCGGCAAAGCTCTCGGTGTTGGCGACCCAGAATCCGTTATAGGTGCAGTCGTCGAAGCTGTAGTGGCACAGAGCGTCCCACTGCGTGCTTCCTTGGAGCGGCATGAAGATGTAGTCGTCCGATCCCTGGAAGCCTCCTGGAATGCTCGATGACAGCGCACCGCCGATGACCGCGTCCGAGCCGGTCCAGGCGAACTGGTGGACGACGCCGCCCGCGCGCGCGGGATGGACCGGTCCCCAACGGTCGAGCGGGATGGCGAGGCTGTAGGACTCTCCCGATTGGACGAGTCGGGCGGCATCCGCGACCATTTCGGCGCTGATGAAGTTCGTGGTGCCGAACTCGTCGAGTGCACCCCAGCGTCCCCAATTGTGCGGTCGGCGCTCATTCACGTACCCCACGACTTTTCCATCGGCGTCGACGGTGTACTGAGGAGGAACCCATGAACCGTCCTCACGGCGAGGCATCAGTACACCTCGTGTGCTCATGCTCGCTCACCGTAGGTCGGCGTACGAGGAGGCGTGGTATCACCATGTCGCCGCCTAGCCGAGAGTCCGAGGAAACGGTGCGAGCCCCTCGTCGCGCTCAATGCGAAAGGCGTTGAGAATGAACGAGACGAGGTGATACTGCCCCACGAGCATGACCACCTCGATCAACTCCTCGTTCGCAAACTGCTGACGCAGCGCGTCAAACGTCGCCTCGTCGAGGTCGGCCGACTCGTGAAGCTCATCCGCCGCGCGAAGGAGTGCCCCGTCGCGTTCGGACCACGCATGCTCGCCGAGAGGTCGCGTGAGGGCGTCGAGCTCGACTTCGGTAATGCCGGCCGAACGGGCATACGGAACGTGCTGGCCCCACTCGTATTCGCACGTGCAGTTGACGCCCGTTCGCAAGATCAGCAGCTCTCGATCGCGGTCGGGTAGCGCCGCCTCGAACCTCAATCCGTCGGCGAAGCCGAGCCAGTTGCGCACCATCGCCGGGTTGTGAGCGAGCGCGCGATAGATGTTGAACGGCTGGTCGCTCTGGCTCCTGCGAAACGCGGCGAGCTCGAGCAGGTCGGGCTGGATCTCGTCTCGTCCGAGGAGCGGGAGCCGGGCGCTCATGCTCGCTCTTCGATGAGACAGCGCACGACGTCGCTGATCGGAGCGTCGGGGCCAAAGAACGGCACGCCAATGAGGGCCATCGACGCTTCATCCTCGCGTTCGACGATGCCGCCCGCAACGACGCGAACGTGCTCAAGCCCCTTGGCCCGAAGCGCCTGGACCAGCTCATCTGCGAGTTCGGCGAGCCCGCCGGTCAGCGACCCGATGCCGATCGCGTCGGCGTATTCTTGCTCGACGGCTGCGACAAAATCCTCCGGTGCATTGCGCTTGCCGAGGTACACCACCTCCGCACCAGCATCTCGAAGCTCGCGCGCGAGCAGTCGGATCCCCACGTCGTGCCCGTCGAGGCCAATCTTTCCGATGACCACCTTCGTCACCGCAGCCGCAGCCCATCGCTGGCTGCAAATCCTCGCCGAACGGCGCCTACGACCTGCTCGGTCGTCGCCCCGGCGCGAACGGCCGCGATGACCGGCTCCATGAGATTCTCGTGGCTCTCGGCAACCTTCTCGACCGCGAGCAGTGGCACGGAGGCGGCATCGCAGTACTGCTCTTTTCGAGTCCGTGATCGCTCCGCGAGTTCGAGCTCGACATCACGCAAGCGAGGATTACCGTCAGACTGGCCCTCGAAGAGAGGGCGGAGGTGGGGCGACGCGTAGCGATTGACGCCCACCCACAGGCGGTCGCCACTCTTCAGCTGATCGTGACGATGCCGCTGGGCCTCGTCCAGGCACGACAACGCAAAGCCACTGTCGATGCACGCCACGGCTCCTCCACGCGACTGAACCTCGTCATAGGTCTCGCGAGCTCGTGTCACGATCTGATCGCAGAGCGACTCGAACTTGGGTCCGCCGCCCAGGGGATCAACCGTTTCGGCGATCCCGTGCTCGCTGCTGGCGACCTGTATGGTCCGCAGCGCGAGCGCCGCCGCATCATCGGAAGGAATGCGCAGGGCTTCGTCGTACGCAGCGGCGCACAGTGTGTCCGCGCCGCCGAGCGTTGCCGCGGCGACACTCACCGCCACCCGGGCCACGTTCACCAAGGGCTCCTCGGGGGCCTCGAGTCCATGCGCGTAGCCCATCAGGTTGAGGGGCTCGACGTCTCTTGGATCGAGGCCGTAGCGCTCAGCGAGCACGTCTGCCCAGAGCACTCGGGTCGAGCGAAACAGGGCCGCCGTGACGAAGAAGTCGCTCCGCTCATTCACGAAAAACGACATCGTCCGAACGACGTCGGCCGGAGCGTGACCGCGACCCACGAGATCGTCGGCGTACGCCACGCCGTTCGCGAGAGCCAGCCCGAGGGCAACCACCGGGCCAGCACCAGCGATGTCGTAGTGGTTGGAGCAGACGGTAATGGCGTGACCCGGGATGTGCTCAGCGATCGCGTACTCTGCGGCGTCGCACGCGAGACGTATCGCCTGCAAGGGGGTGAAGATCTCGGTGCCACGAGCCGTGAACTCCTTGAGGGGATCGTTCTGCATGCAGATCGCGGTGTCGCCCGCCTCCCTCTCGCGCAGTAC
>JBAQZL010000063.1:0-1680 GCA_049790955.1 Acidimicrobiales bacterium | reverse complement strand
GCTTTACCATGAACGCTCCGGTTCCAATGGGGTGCTGCCAAAACACCGAGGGCGATTCGCCGGCGTAGTTGTTGGGGATGATTCCATTCGCAAAGAGTGCCGTGTCAGCTTGCATCGGCGCCCAGGGAGACTTGGTAGTGATCACGACCTGGAACTTGCTCGGCGTCGTGATGCTCTTGATATCTGAGTTGATGAAGGTCCACGGGTTGCTCGCTTTGGCTGCCACGCGCAAGATCGAGAACTTGACGTCGGCCGAGGTCATCTCTTGACCATTGGAAAAGTCCACGCCATGGCGGAGGTTGAACGTCCAAACCAAGTGATTCTTGGAGAGTGTGTAACTCGTGGCCATGTCGGGGACCAGCGCCGTTCCATTCTGATTCGGCTTGTAGAGAGTCTCATAAATGCACTCGTCAGCCCAGATGGTTTCGTTGTCGACAGCTTGGGTTGGATCGAGCGTGACGATATCGGCGGTCCGGTCGAAGACCAATGTGCCGCCGCGCTGGATCGCGGTGTGCGCAACCTCCTTTGCTTTTGAACTTGGCACACGACCACTGCCGACCGCGCCTGCGATCGCCGTGATGGATAGTGTCAAAACTGTCACTGACAGAACTGCAATCGTAAGTCGAGTGATCTTCATGCATCCCCCTGCCTTCTCATTGTTTGGTGTTGCTCCCTCATTGCGGTGTCAAAGACCACATGGCCGAACTTGAATCTTGCGGCCATTGCCGTCCGCGAACTGTTGAAGTGCCTGAGGATATTCCTCGAGGGGAAACCGACCTGAGATGAAGATCTCGGGATCGATGACGCCGTTGGCGAAGAGCTGGGAAGCTCGCTCGAAACTGTTGAGCACCGCCATGGAACCGACGATCGTTATCTCTTTGTTGTAGATGCGATAGGGGTCAATGGTGACGCGAGCGCTGTAGTCGGCGACGCCAAATTGCAGGAAGGTCCCGCCGGGGGCAACCCGCGATATCCCATCTTGAATGGCGCTGTCGTTGCCTGAGGCGTCGATAACGACGTCCCACCCGCGGATCGTTTCGAGGCCGTCGGCGCCGGTCGAACTTGCCGTCGTTCCGAGGAGCTCCGCGGTCTTCAGTCGCTCCTTGTTTGGATCAACGACGTACACCGATGATGCACCAGCCAGTTTGGCCAACTGCAGCATCATCAGGCCCATCGTGCCCGCGCCGTAGATGAGGACCGATGAGCCCAACTGCGCGCGCAACACGTCGTAACCACGAATGGCGCACGCCAGCGGCTCGATCAGGGCCGCATCCTCTAACCGAACTTGGTCGGGGAGCCTGTAGCAGTTGGCACCTGGAACGGCGACGAACTCGGCTGCACCGCCTTGAGCTGTCACGCCAATTGCGCCCCACCGTTCGCACAGGTTATTTCGACCGCGTCGACATTCGTAGCATTCGAAGCAGTAAAGCGAGGGATCGACCACAACGCGATCACCAACACTCAAATCGCGTATCAAACTTCCCGTCGCGACAATCTCGCCAGCAAATTCGTGGCCCGGGACAATGGGATATGAAGGCGCGAACTCACCGCGAGCGATATGGAGGTCTGTCCCGCATATTCCACAAGAAGTCACGGCGACGACAACCTCGCCCAAACCGGGGGTGGGATCGTCAATTGACTCGACCGTGACGCTGCCGAACTCAGAGATTTGAGCTGCTC
>JBAQZL010000062.1:0-47055 GCA_049790955.1 Acidimicrobiales bacterium | reverse complement strand
CCGGAGGACCGCTCGGACAGGTCGAGCTCCTCGGCTCCTCGCTCAGCCGTCACCTCGCGGCGAAGGTCGACCTCACCGACATTGCGTACCTCGAGCAGCTCGAGACCCGTAGCGACGTGGACCGCGATCCGCGCGAGCGCACCATCGCCACCGCCTACCTGGCCCTCGTGTCGTCGGCGCTCAATCCGTCGATCCCGAGTGACACGGCGTGGTTCGCGGTCGACGAACTGCCGCCCACCGCCTTTGACCACGCGTCGATCATTCAGTCGGCTCGAGAGCGCCTCCGCGCCAAGCTCACCTACACCAACGTGGGCTACGCGCTGGCGCCAGAGACGTTCACCGTGGCGGACCTGCGCGTCATCTACGCCGCATGTCTCGGCCACGACGTGTCCGCGACGAACCTTCAGCGCGTGTTGCTGCGTCGCCACATCATCGAAACAACCAGCGTGACCGCGACGCCGTCGGCCTCGGGTGGACGACCGGCCACGCTGTATCGATTCACCGAACGCACGCTGTTGGTGACCGATCCCTTTGCGGTGTTTCGTCCACCGACGGGGCATTAGGTACTACGCGCGACCAGTTTTCGCGAGTACGTTGCGAACGTAGTCGAGTTCGCTCTCGTAGACGTGCGCGGACTTCACGATCATCGTCAGGGGTCCGAGGCTCAGTCCCACCGCGTTCGCCACGTGCTCTTGAATGTGCGCCAACTCGACCAGATTCGCGTACCCCTTGGCGCCAAAGTCAATGCTGTGCGCGTAGATCGACAGGGCGAGTCGACCACCGTCAATGAAGAAGTCGAGCACACTCACGCACGGGATGTACGACGTATCGCTGAGTGGTTGAAAGGTCGTGATCGCCGCGTTGCGCGTAGTCGGATCGTCAATGAGTTTCTTCACTACACCAGCGATCTGATCGAGGCCGCGGTTCTCGTAGTCATAGAGTCGAGTGGCGTAGCTCGCCGCGTCCCCGAGCTCCGCGACGCGCGTCGGATCGGTGAAGTTCGCGTGCATCCACGCGAGACGTTCGGGCTCGGCGAAGAGCTCGATGAGTTCGTCGCGACTGGCTGGGCGAGCGACGTGCAGCGTCGCCATGAGGGCCTCGCGCATCGCAGCTCCGTCGTAGGTGCCCTCGTGACCCCGGGCGAGGATGTCACGCGCGATGTCCAGCCAGGCTTCGCCAATCGTGTTCACTTCAACATTTACTAGGGGGAAATGGTCGACATCGGGCACGACACCGAGTGTATGTTTTGCGCCACGCGGGGTTCGAGCAAGCGAAGCGCCGCCTGCCTACACTGAGGGCATCCGCGACGGAGAGAGCAACATGAAGCGACAACGCCTGTTAGGTCTCGTTGTGGTGGCGACGCTCGCCACGGTGGCTCCCGCCTGGTCGGCCTCGGGGGCGCCCGTCGTGAAGAACCTCATCGTCACGCCCGCCGTTCGACACAACATCTTTGTGGCGCTCGCGGCCTTTCACCAACTCCCCGCGAAGGACTACGTCAAACTCGCCCCCGGGATGACGTACTACGCCCTCGACGTGACGTCCAAGACGTACTACGCCGCGTCCGGCGTCGTGCCAAGCTCGAAGTCGCTGCAGGCGCAAGTGGGCGCCCAGGACGACGGCGGCTACCAGCTCCTGACGCGTGCGCAGAACGCAACGAAGTGGAAGATCTACGACGACGGACTCGGCGGTGCGGAAGGCGCCAAGTGTCCGATCACCATTCCGCCGGCCGTGCTGGCGGTGTGGGGCTGGACGCAGAAGTGCGCCCCACCCGGTCTCTAGTTCACTGACCCCGCGTCGGCGCCTGCCACTGCGGAGAGGGCCAGGGACTCGCAGCGCGCAGGACCGCTTCAATTCTTCGAGCCGCGTCGAGGATGGTCCACTCGTCGTTGGCGCGACCAACGATGGCGAGACCGACGGGTAACCCGTTCACCAGACCCATGGGCAAACTCAGGATCGGCCACCCGGCAATCGCGGGCGGTCCGGTCACGGGACTCGCCGGGCCAGGGTGTCCGCCGACAATCAGGTCGCTCTTCCACGTTGGTCCGTACGCCGGAGCGATGATAACGTCAGCTCCCTCGATTCCCGGTTCGAGACACGTGTCGAGCGCCCAGGCCAGGTTGCGCGGACGCGACTCCATGTACGCGGCCCCCGCGCGACCACCCGACGCCACCGCTTCGAGGAAGAACTCGTGACCGAAGTAGCGCTGTTCGATCTCGGCGTGCTCGTCCTCGTAGGCAATCACGTCGGCGAGTGAGCGCACGCCCTCGCCCGGACGCTGCGCCAAGTACTCGCTCATGTCGTCGACGATTTCGCCGAGCAATACTGCCAACTCGTCGCGACCTTCGCTCTCTCCCGGTATCGCGAGGTCACGGTCGTTCATCGTGAGACCGGCTCCGCGTAACTCGTTGACGACCTCGTCGAACATCTGGTCGGTGGTCGGGTGGCCGGTGCGCCAGTTCTTCGCCACGACCATCGACGTCGCCTCCGCCGATCGCGGCTCTTGTTGGGCCAGCACGCTGAACATCAACGCCACGTCCGCGACGTGACGGCCCATTGGCCCGGGACTGTCCTGGCTCGCGCTGATCGGCACCACGTGCGTTGTCGGCACTGCTCCCACCGTCGGTTTTAGTCCGACGACGCCGTTCATCGACGCCGGCGACACGATGGAACCGTCGGTCTCCGTGCCGACGGCCAGAGGTGCGAGACCGGCGGCCAGTGCCGCGCCGGATCCAGACGACGAGCCACCAGCGGAGCGGTCGAGAGCCCACGGGTTCGCGACCAGACCACCGGTTGCCGAGTAGCCGCTGGTGGAGCGCGGAGATCGAATGTTGGCCCACTGACTGAGGTTGGTGCTTCCCAGCACAATGGCTCCCGCGTTGCGCAGTCGCGTCACCAACGTCGCGTCGCGACTGGGGCGCCCAATCAATGACGTGGACCCGGCGAGGCCCGGCAGTCCGATCGCCTCAACGTTGTCCTTCACCAAGACGGGCACACCGTGGAGGGCGCCGAGGGCACCACCGCTCTGGCGTTCGTTGTCGCGCGCATTGGCTTGGGCGCGTGCGTCGTCGCTGAGCGCGGCCACGGCGTTGACCGCGGTGTGGCTCTCCGGCGCGTCGACTTGGCTGACGCGCTCGATCAATGTATCGACGAGGTCGAGCGAGGTCAGTCCGCCCGCCGCGAGGCGCACTAGAACGTCGTGGGCGCTCAAGTACCCGAGGTTGGACGTGGTCGGATTCGGATCATGCACGGCACCACACTACGACGGTGCCTCGTCACATTTTGGAGAATCGCGTGACAGACTTTCGCGATGGCCGCCGCGTCGCTCGCGCAAAAACTGGGCGTTCAATCCGATACCGTCTTCGCCCTCGTGCACGCCGAGTCGTCGTTCGCGCTTGACCTACCTCCCTCGGTGAGCGTTCGGCGCAGCGCGCGGGGCAGCGCCAGCGTCGTGCTGGCATTTTTCACCGGCGCAAACCATCTGGATCGAGAGATAGACCATCTCGGACAGATGATTTTTCCGGCCGGATCGCTGTGGATCGCCTGGCCCAAGCGATTCTCAGGGCGCACGAGTGACCTGAGCGACCACGCCGTCCGCGGAGCCGCGTTGCCACTCGGCCTTGTCGACAACAAGGTGTGCGCGGTCGACGAGACGTGGAGCGCACTTCGCCTGGTCTGGAGGCGAGAGCGCAGGTGACGGGAGAACTGTTGACGATCACAACGTGAAAATCGAACGGGCGGTTGTGGCCGACGCCGAGGCACTTCTCGCGATGCGCGAGCGGCTCTCGGCGTGGCTCGCGATCCGTTCCGTAGTGCAGTGGCAGCCCGGCACCCTCAGCGTCGGGCGACTGCGCGAACAGATCGCGGCCGGGTCGGTGTACGTGGGTCGACTGAACAGTCATCTCGTCGGGTCGTTCACCCTCAACGATGAAGACGAACGGATTTGGGGAGTCGACTCAACGAGCGCTACCTACCTCCATCGGCTGATGGTGGATCGGCGATGGGCGCATCGAGGACTCGGCGCCGCGCTATTGACATGGGCCGAAGAGCACAGTCGGGCACACGGGAAGACTCACCTGCGTCTCGACTGCGTCGAGATCAATAACACGTTGATTGAGTACTACCGCAGTGCCGGATACCAGGAAGTTCGTCGACTCTTCCTCGAGGGATTTCTGCCGCACCAAGGTGGCCTCGTCCTCTTCGAGAAGGCGTTGATCGATACTGACTGAAAGCTTTCGTTACGACTCGTCGCGGAAGCGTTCGAAGAGTTCGCTCAAGGTCTCGAGAACCTCGGGCGCGAGGTCGTCCGCGGTGACGACCCCGCTCACGGCAATGGTGACGCGCAGCTGTTCGAGGTACGCGGTGCAGGCATCACAGAGGGCGAGGTGCGCCTCAAGACGACGCCGGGCGCGTCGCGACAGTGAGCCGTCCAGGTAGTCGCTCATCAGCTCGACTGCCTGTT
Organism: Acidimicrobiales bacterium; assembly: GCA_049790955.1. GTDB lineage: Bacteria > Actinomycetota > Acidimicrobiia > Acidimicrobiales > RAAP-2 > RAAP-2. The sequence continues at coordinate 42,596 of JBAQZL010000062.1, read as the reverse complement.
GGCACACGAGAGCGCTCGGGAGCAATCTCACGTTTGACCTGCTCTCATCTTTGCTTCGACCTCTGATCGTATTCGTGCGCGGCTGCGGTGCAGGATGACGCGCACGTTCGCCTCGGAGAGCTCGAGCAATCCGGCAACTTCCGTAGTAGATAGTCCCTGCACGTCGCGCAGCGTTACAACGGCTCGCGCCGCCTCGGGCAGGCGCGCAATTGACTGGTGCACCAGTTGCACGATCGGAGCGTTCGTCATGGCGTCGTCGACGGTGTCGGTAAAGGGAGTCGGTGGATCGCTCCACATCCCGTGGTCGTTGAAACGACCAGCGAGGAGCGATCGATCAGACCCGATATCGACGGGAACGACGCGATGCTCCTTCACACCCTTCGTGCGGGCCCGATTGATCGCTATGCGAAACAGCCACGTTTTGAAGGAGGACCGACCCTCGAAGCGTTCGATGCCGCGCAGAACGGCGATCCAGGTCTCCTGGGCGACGTCTTGCGCGCTGGCGTCGTTCGCCACGTAGTAGCGCGCCACGCGCACCAGCGACTCGTGATACTTCGTGACGATGTCTCGGAAGGCGTCTTTATCGCCGGCGAGCAGTCGCTCTAACAGCTGCGCGTCGTCCACCTCGTTACGTTACCGGGGATGTTTCCGCCGCAAAGTATGCAATGGCCCTCTCAAGTACCGCGCAATGACCGGTGGTAAAGTTGCGAGGATCAGGGGCGGTGGTGCGGTCTTTTCGAGAGGGAGTACGCGTGCGCAGATACTGGATCGCCGGAGTCGTGGCGGCGGGGCTTGGTCTCTCGGCGTGTGGCACAGCTGCCACCACCGACACGATCAACTCGGCAGTGTCGTCTCTCAGCTCATCGCAGTACCTTCAAGTTCACTTCACGGCGACGGCCTCGGGCGCCGGTAGCGCCGAGGCGCAGCCGTACCTGAAACTTCTCTCGTTCGACGTCGATTACGTCAATCCCACGGGAGGGGCGATCTCCGCGGCCACGGCACCCAACGCGGAGATCACCTTCAATGTGGGCAGTCAGGCGCTCCTCGATCTGCGCGAGATCAACGGCGACGCCTACATAGAGATCGACGTGTCGGCACTCTCCAGCATCCCTTCAGCGAACATTCCCGCCTCGGACCTCGCAGCCGCCCAGTTGTTGGTTGGCGGGCGGTGGTTTGAGTTGACGAAGGGTTTCGAAAAGTCCGAGTTGAAGTCTCTGGTGCCGACGTCAACGACCCTTACTCCCGCACAACAGGCGAAGGATGAGGCCACGAGCAAGAAGTTGATCAGCGCCCTGACCAACCTGATTGACAATGGGAACTCGACCGCCCTCGCGAACGGGAACGGCTATAGCGAGACCGGTTCGCTCGAGTCCGTCGTTGATGCGATCTACCCGACGCTCACCTCGATCGATCCATCGGTGACGAAGCCCACCGACGTCAAGGGCACCTACGATTTGACGCTGACCACGTCGGGCACAGCGGCGACGGGTGGGTCACTCACCATCACGGTTCCTGGCTCCTCGGGGGATCAGAGCGTTGGTCTGCAGGCGACCGTGACGCACAACAACGACCCCATCGTGACGCCAGCGAACCCGACCGTCGTGACGCCCGCACTCATCAAGGGGCTTCTCAGCCAAGCCCAGTAGTTGGTGACATCGCGCTCGCCCCTTCGGGTGATCGTCGGACTTGTCATCGTCGCGGCGTACGCGTGGCTCGCGACAAACGCTCATCCCTTCACCCCTTGGGCCTACATTGCGGTCTCGATCCCGGTGATCGTAACGATGGTTTTCTATTTCCAGAGGGGTGGCTTCTCAGAACCCGACGCCACGGACTACTACCGACGCCGGTCTCTCGGGACAGTGCGACACCAGGTTCCGTGGTGGGGACTTTTCACCGCCGCCCTCGCGCTGGAGATCGTCGGACTGGCCCTCGGCGGAAGATCGAAGGACGTACCGACGCTCAGCACGACTGTCGATCATCTCCTCGTTGCGCACTGGGGACGCTGGCTGTTATTTCTCTGGTGGCTCTGGATTGGCGCGCGGGCCGTTGAAGGAGTCAGTCAACGTCGCCGCGAGAAGCGTCCGTCGTAATGGTCACCGCCCTCTGGTGGGTGCTCATCGGCGCGGGCGCGGCTCTCGAGCTCGTTGCGCGAATTCGCCCGACAGCGATAGCGCCATTGGCACACCTGGGCGCACGACTCGCGAGCAATCTCCCGCTGCGCGTAGCGCTCTGGGCCGGATGGATTTTCGTGGGCCTTCACCTATTTGCCCGTTACACGCTGCCCAGGTAGTCTCGCGACCAATCGAAGGGCCTCGTATGAGAGACTGCGCTCATGGGACAAGCAGGCGACAAACCGAGAAAACCACGTCGACGTATGGCCAAAGTGCCGCGCGGGCTCGAGCCGAACAACCCACCTCTCGCGGGTCTCTCCAACTCTTCGGGCGGCACGTACGGTTCGCGCGTCGATCACGACGCCGCGAGAACTCGCAGCACGAACCTGGGCCGCTTCGGCCGGGCGTTCTTGTGGCTCCTTGGACGGCGCAAGCGCCCTCAAGTCGACCCCAACACCGAAACAGAAGCCGAGTAATCTGCCGCGAATTCGAGCGGCGACCCAGTTAGATTTACCGCATGGCCATCGAACCCGACACCAAGGACTGGACCTGGGTTCTCGGTCGTCCCTGCGAAGAGTGTGGCTTCAACGCCGACAGTGTTGGAACCGACGTCCTCGCCGAGAAGCTTCGCGACGGCGCGACGCGGTGGTCAGCGGTCTTATCGCGCGAGGATGTTCGGATACGTCCGAGCGAGAACCAGTGGTCGCCCCTCGAATACGCCTGTCACGTGCGCGACGTCTTCCTGGTCTTTTACGGTCGCCTGGTCCTCATGCTGGAGAACGAGAGACCTACTTTTGAAAACTGGAATCAGGACGAAACGGCGCTCGAAGGGCGATACTGTGACCAAGACCCGGCCGCGGTGCGCGACGAGATCTGCGCCAGTGCGCGACGCTACGCCGATCGATTCGACGCCGTCGAAGACCCGCAGTGGTCCAGAGAGGGTCTGCGCTCCAACGGCAGTGAGTTCACCGTCGAGTCGCTTGGTCGCTACTCACTGCACGACGTCGTCCATCACCTCTGGGACGTCGGCGCACCGGTCTAGGAGAGCGTTACTCGCCTCTCCACTTGCGCATTTCGTCTTCGAAGGGGTCGAGGCCCATCGGGCCAAGGGCCAGGGCGAACGCGTGAAAACGCTTCAAGGAGAAGTCGTCGCCGAGGCGCTCGCGAGCCTCTTCGCGCGAACGCATCCACACGCGCTCGCCCACTTTGTAGGAGATCGCCTGCGCCGGTAGCCCGAGATAACGCTCCACCTCCGATACCGACATCTCGTGAGACTGAATGGCCCGCTCTTCAAGCACCGCGACCGCCATCTCGGGGGTCCACACACGACCCGAACAGTCGCCGAGATCTGCGAGTTCGCCGAGGTCGTCGGGAGCTCGCAGTTGCAGGTGCATGCCAATGTCGACCATGACCCGCGCCGCGCGAAGCGCCTGGCCCGACAGGAAACCCATCTCTTCACCGAGATCCTCGAAGAAACCGAGCTCGTCCATGAGGCGTTCGGCGTAGAGGGCCCACCCTTCCCCGTACCCACTGGTCCAGGCTTCGAGCCGGTGAAAGCGACTTTGCCGATCGGCTTCGATGATCGACGTCGCGCACTGCAGGTGGTGACCCGGCACGCCCTCGTGGTACCAGGTAGAGGCGTCGCTCCACCAGGAAAACGTCGTGGCGCCAAGCGTGGGATACCACGTGGTGCCCGGTCGCGAGAGATCTTCGCTGGGTGGGATGTAATAGGGCGCCGCCGCCGATCCTTCGGGAGCGAGGCGCGCGTCGCAAAAGCGAATGCGCGGATCGATATCGAAGTGGACACCATCGAGTTTTTCGATGGCCTGTTGGGTGAACGAAATGAGCCGTCGCAGAAGCTCGTCAGTGCCGTCGATGAAGCGCGAGGGATCGTGGTCGAGGTGATCGGCCACCTCGACGAGACTCGTGGCGCCGGGCACCAGAGTGTTGGCGATCTCCCACATGCGAGCGTTGATGCGCTGCAGGTCCGCGTAGCCCCACGCGTAGAGCTCTTCAAAGTCAAGGACCGCGCCGGTGAAGTTCTGCGACCAGACGCGATAGCGATCGAGCCCGCAGAAGTCGCGCTCGTTCGCCCGTGGCGCGAGTTCGTCACGCAGCCACGCCGAAAGCTCACCGCAGGCTGCGTCGGCGTCGTTCGCGGCTCGCACCAGTCGATGGTCGTCGTCGATATCCGCCGACACGCTCTTCACAAAGCGGGCGTAGGTGCCCGTCGCGTAGGTTGCTGCCTGATCAGCAACGCCCAGCACGTGACGACGCGACGGGAGCCGATCGCTGTTCGCGAGCTCTTCCAGCGTGGGCCGCCAACTCTCCAACGCCGGACGCACCTTCTCAAGTCGCGTAGCGATGACGGCGAGGTCGTCGTCGCTCTCGTGGCTCATCAGCTCGAACACTTGACGAATCTCCGACATCGGCGAGGTCAGCACGCCAAAGAGACGCTCTGCCTCCCCCGATACCAAAAGACCGCGACGCGTCTCCAGTCGCTCGCGCATCACGGCCAGCGCAATCCGGTCAATGTCGTCGCTCGGCTTCAGCGTGGCGAGATGGTCCCAGTGCTCTCGTACGGCGACGAGCTGCTTCGCAGTCGCGTCCGGGGAGAAGTCGGGTAAGAACTCGTCGTAGTCAACGATCCCCGAGCTGGTGGCGAAGATGGGATCGAGTTCGGCGTCGCGATCGACAATGGCGCTCGCGAAGGCAAAGACGTCGGAACGATGTTCAGTCATAGGCTGGTGGGGGTCATAGTGAACCTCACGATACTCAACTCGATGATTCGTTGGAAGGGGTGACCGGTCCGTCCCACGACCACCGGGGCATCGCGAGATCGTTGGGCGCCGTCATACCTACCGGGTTGTACTGATCCACGTCATGAGTGGCCCACACCATGTACTCGTGCAAAACCCGACGAAGGTTCGGATCGTTAGGTAATCCCGCATCGTCGACGGCTTGATCGAAGCAGGCGAGAAAGCGCGACGCGAACTCATCGTCGGCCCCGTTACCGGCGTGAACGTTGAGCATGGCCGAGTGACCCCCGAGCTCGGAGTACACCGGCGGTCCTCCGAAGACCTCTCCGAGGTAGCCGGCCAATCGCTCCAGGTGCTGGGGGTGACCGGGGTGAGAGAAAGGATGGTTCAGCACCGGATCAGCGACACAGCGATCGTTGAGCGCCGTCCCGAGTGTGAGGAAAGCGTCAGCCCCGCCGACATACTCATATATCGATTGACGTTCGTCCATTCAACCTCCATTGTGCAGTATGCCGCCAGCACCGAAGAAGTGGCCATCGTCCCCTCGCCCGGGACTTTCGTCCCTAGCGATGTACAGCGACGCCAGCCGATACTGACTTTGAGACGTTTTCCCCTGATACGTCAAAAAGGAGTTTGCCATGAAAGCACTTGTCTACGAAGGTCCCGGACAGAAGTCCTGGAAAGACGTCCCCGACCCCGTCATCACGAGCGACACTGACGCCATCATCCAAGTAGATCTCACCACAATCTGTGGCAGTGATCTCCATATCTTGAAGGGCGACGTCCCGGAAACTCCTATCGGGCTCATTCTCGGCCACGAAGCCGTAGGAACAGTTCAAGAAGTCGGAACGAGCGTCAAGACCATCAAAGTGGGCGATCGCGTCCTCGTCTCGTGTATCTCGGCCTGTGGCGCCTGTCGCTACTGCCGTGAGGGTCATTACGGCCAGTGCCTCGGCGGTGGAGGCTGGATTCTTGGTCACAACATCGACGGAACCCAGGCGGAACTTGTTCGCGTACCATTCGCCGACACGTCGACCTACCTCATCCCGAAGGGTGTTGACGATGAATCCATGCTGATGCTGGCTGACATTCTGCCGACGGCCTTCGAAGTTGGTGTACTCAACGGACACATCCAACCCGGTGATGTCGTTGCCGTGGTGGGCGCCGGTCCGATCGGGCTGTCTGCCATCACGTCGGCCAAGCTCTTCTCGCCGAGCAAGATTATTGCGATCGACCTCGTTGACGACCGTCTGGACGCGGCCAAGAGGTTTGGGGCCGAACTCACGATCAACAACGCGCACCAAGATCCGGTCGCACTCGTGCAAGGTCTTACCGACGGATTGGGCGTTGACGTGGCGATCGAAGCCGTTGGTGTTCCCGCGACGTTTGAGCTCTGTACCGCTCTCGTTCGCCCCGGCGGACGCGTTGCCAACATCGGCGTTCACGGAAAGCCCGCCACGCTGCACCTCGAGACACTCTGGACCCGCGACGTCACCATCACCACGGGTCTGGTCGACACCTACTCGACGCCACGTCTCTTGAGCCTCGTGGCTAATCAGATGATCGACGCGAAGCAGTTCGTCACGCACCGCTTCGAGCTCAACGACATCGATGCGGCGTACGACACGTTCGCCCGAGCCGGTGACACCGGGGCGCTGAAGGTCGCGCTGAAGCGCTGAGAGTGCCATCGCTCATTAACGAAACGGAGGAGGCCAACTCCATGTACGTCCAACTATTGACAGATGCACTGGACGGATGGGTGTTGGCCTCCGATCGCTACGACGTCGTGGCTCACGCCATCGAGTGTCGTACGAAGATGCTTCTCGCGTCGCCGTACAAGGGCGAACCGGCCTTTCGAGCTCTCGCGGCTCAGGTCTCCTACGATCGATCGCTCATCAAGCTGTGTGAGGTATTCGGCATCGCGACGTCGCCCGACAAGTTCTCCGACGCGCTCAGCGAGCGTGGTCGGCTCGAGCGAGAACTCGCCCACGCCGGGCTCGATCTCAACAAGATGTCGCGCGCCAGGCTTTAGGTCGGCGTATGCGGCGCCTCGAAGCCCTTCAGCTTCGTGGCGTACACGGCCGCCTCGGTGCGATTGCTCATGTTGAGTTTGTTGAGCAGCCCCGTCATGTAGTTCTTCACCGTCTTCTCCGAGAGGAACATGGACTCGGCGATCTGGCGATTCGTCAACCCTTGCGCGATGAAATCGAGGAGTCGGCGCTCCTGGGGAGAAAGCGCCGCCAGCTCCGAGCGGGGTTGGGGAGGATTGGCGATTCGTTCGACCACTCGCGCCACGGCGCGTGGGTCCATCAGAGATGCCCCACCCGCAACTTTCTTCACGTCCTCAATCAGGTCGCGGGCGCGAATCTGCTTGAGAACGTACCCGGCGGCCCCCGCCATGACGCTCGCATAGAGAGCCTCGTCGTCGGCGAAGCTCGTCAGCATCAGACAGATGATCTCGGGATGCGACGAGCGCACGTCGCGACAGACCTCAATGCCGCTGCCGTCGTCGAGTCGCACGTCCAAGATGGCGACGTTGGGCTTGACCAGTGGAATTCGAACCAAGGCTTCGGCCACCGACGCCGCTTCGCCCACAACCTCGATATCGTCGTCACTTTCGAGGAGGCTGCGCACTCCTTCTCGAACCATCTCGTGGTCGTCGAGAAGAAAGACGCGTATTGCCATAGCCCCATTGTGTCAGTACCGCGGCTCGACGGCTGATGGACACCTCACCGTCGCGTCACACTGGCCTCGTGAGTACCATCAGAGTGGTGCCCTACCGCCGGATTGACGACGCCTTAAAGTTGCGTCGCCTCCTGGACGCGGTCCTGATGATCGAGGCCGACGTCGAACTGTCGGATCTATTGCATCTTTTCGTCAAGGAAGCGTGCTCGCTGGTCGGGGCGCGCTACGGCGCGCTCGGGGTGCTCAACGAAGCGCGCACCACTCTCGAACAGTTCGTCACGGTCGGACTCAGCGACGAGGAAGAAGAGTTGATTGGCCAACGTCCGACGGGACGTGGTGTGCTGGGTCTCTTGATCACCGAGCCGTCGACGCTTCTCCTGCACGATCTCTCGACCCACCCCGACAGCTACGGTTTCCCCGCTCACCATCCTCCGATGACGTCGTTCCTCGGGGTGACGGTACGCGTACGTGACGAGGTCTACGGCAATCTGTATCTGACCGACAAGATTGGCGCGGACGACTTCAGCGACGAGGACGCCGCCCTCGCGGAGGGCCTCGCCGTCGCCGCGGGCATCGCCATTGAGAACCGCCGCTTGCACGATCGAGTGCGCTTGATGAGCGTGCTCGACGACCGCGATCGCATCGCCCGTGATCTTCACGACCGCGTGATCCAACGCGTCTTCGCGATCGGCCTCACTCTGCAAGAAGCGACGAAACTCACCGACGTTGAGAGTGTCGTGCAGCAAGTCAATCGGTCAGTCGACGAACTCGACACCACCATCACCGAGATCCGCACCGCCATCTACGAACTGGGTGGCAACGCCCTTCCCGGTGGGCTACGCCATAGCGTGATCGAACTGACGAATGAGATGACGCCGTTCTTGGGAGCGCGACCTGAGGTGACGTTCCGCGGACCGGTTGACAATGCGGTCCCCCAGCGCACCGCCGACAACGTGCTTGCCGTCCTTCGAGAAGCTCTCACCAACGCGGGCAAGCACGCCAACGCGACGCGGTTCCTCGTGACGCTCTCGACGACGGATCACGTCACCCTCGAAGTCATTGACAACGGAATCGGGATCGATGATGGCATCTCACGCGACGGGGGCCTCGGACTCGCGAACTTGCGCAGCCGCGCCGAAAGACTGCAGGGCGTCTGTTCTATAACGCCTTCGGACTTAGGCGGAACTCGCGTGATCTGGCGAGTTCCTGTGTAGGTTGTGGCGTTGTTTGTTTCGGTAGTCTTCAACGAAACACAGAAGAGAGAACCGTGGTCCCGAGGTCGTATCTGGAGTTCATGATCACTTCCGCCGGCGCGGCGGGCGCGATGATTGGACTTCTCTTCGTCGCTATCTCGTTGCGCAGCGAATTGGTCTTTGGGCCCAACGCTCCAGGCAAGGTGAAGACACTCGCGAGCAGTAGCTTCACCTCACTCGTCAATGCGTTCTCGCTGGCCATGCTCGCCATCGTCCCCGGCACCAACATCGGCGTGGGCATGGCAATTCTCGCAGTTCTCTGCCTCTATAACACGTGGAGTCTTCACGCGAAGAACAACTTCGCCAATGCTCAAATTCGTGTACTCGTGGTCACCACGATCAACTACGTAGCGGAGTTCGCGGGCGGCGTCACCCTCATGGTTCACCAGCACGAAGTGTGGATTGTGAACGGTCTCTGCTACGTCATCTTCGCGTCATTCATCATTGCCTTGAATCGAGCGTGGGCTCTCATTAAAACCGAATTGACGGTTACTGCCAGTTCCTAGCGTCACTACCCCGTTGATTCGACCGGTGCGAGCGCCTTCGATCCGACGCCGATGCTGATAATGGGATGCAGGTTCGGCGCCAGCCAGCGCATCACCCTATCGAGAACACCTTCGCGAATGGCGACGCACCCTTCGGTGGCAGAGCCAAAGCTCACGTGCAGGAAGAATCCGCTCCCGGCGCCCTTTACGACGGGGTTCGTGTTGTAGTTGATGACGACTGCGTGCGCGTACGCGACGCCTGAGTAATAGAGGTTCTCTGAATTTCCTCCAGGCGAGATAGAGCTCACCACGAGGCGGTTGTAGTGAGGAGACGCCGGGTTTTCATCCCACCAGTCGTCCGGGCCGACGTGCACGTACGGCAGTCGGGTGCCGTTATCGGGCTGGTTGCCAAAGGCTTGGGTGAGGGTGAAGACGCCCACGGGCGTACGACCGAGCCCCTCGCGCGTGGGCCGCACGCCATTCACCCCAACCCAGGCCACGACGGCGGGAAACACCTGCACGTAGCGACCGTCACTCGCGAGACGCCACGTACGCAGCACCGCGGTCTGCGAGAGAGGCGTCGCCGCTTGGACAGTGATCACCTGGCCGGGCGGTGACGCAGCGTTCGCCGTCTTCGAATAATTGGTAATGGCTGCGAGCACGCAGACGAACACCGCGGCGCCACGAATCGACACACGACAACGCGCGGGGAAGTTCACAGTTCATGTTCTCACGCTTCCGCGCGAGAACGACGCTCGCTACTGGTAGCTCACCGCGTTCGCCGTGCTCGTTAGAACCGTGACACCTTTCGCGTTCACCACGCGCAGGCCGGTGATGTTCTTCATTCCCACGGCGCAGGCCATCGTCGCGTTCACCGTTCGTCCCGAGACCGAGCGGTACGTGCCGGCTGTCCACCACGCCCCCGTCGCCGTCTTCATCGACACGGTGTAGACACCCCCGCCCGGGAGTCCACTCTCGGAAAAGTCGACGGTCGTTCCCCACGTCTGATTGACCAACACCGCTTTCGCCGTCACCGAGGTGAGTCCGTGCAGCGCCATCGTTCGCTCGCTGGTCGTCGGCGAGGTGCCCGACACGACGGCGACGAGGATCAGCGCCGCCGCGATTGCGCCCACTAGTGACGCTCCACTGACGATGATCCGTCGTCGGCGGCGTTCCATCGCTGCCGCACGGTGCAAATCGCCAAGGACGCGAGCCGAGAGCTCCGGTGGCACGAGCGCGGTGGGCTCGATAGAGGCGACCTCGACGTAGGCGAGCATTGAGACAGTCGACGCCAGTTCGTCCGCGATCGCTCGACAGTCGGCACAGCCTTCTAAGTGTGCGTCGAGAGCCGTCGCGTCGTCGCTCGAGAGTTCGCCGAGTGCCCGCATCGCGATGAGCCCGCGCCACTGCTCACAGATGTCGTCGTTCACTGGTCCCATCCCCCTTCTTCGAGCAAGAGCCGTAGCATCCGAAGCGCGTAAAAGGCCCGACTTCGCACGGTTCCTTCGGGAAGTCCGAACATCTCGGCGACTTCACGTCCACTTCGTCCGTTGAAGTAGAGCTCGGTGAGGATCAGCCGGTGATCGCGGTCAAGGCGCTGAAGCGCTGACTCCATCTCCCAGCCAAGCATCGCGCGTTCCACGTGATCTTCGGCGGCCGGCTCTCGTGCCTGGTCCATCGGCACGGTGGCGTTCTTCGCATTTCTCACGCTGTAATCAATAATCACTCGACGTTCGATGGTAAAGAGCCAGGTCCGCAGCGACCCGAGTGTGGGATCGAAGCGAGCCCGCGAACGCCACGCCCGAGAAAACGTCTCTTGGACGACGTCTTCGGCGTTGGGCGTGGAGTTCAGCGAGCGCCGCGCGAAACCAAACAGCTCACCGCCGTGAGTGAGGAACGCTTCGCGAAGTCCCGCTTCGTCCGCGGCTTCGGGTCGGTCCGACAAGTTCTCTGCAGACACCAGTCGCTCACGTCGCTCAGTCACGATGCGTGACGGCGATTCGGAAAGTGGGAACTTGGGCGTGGCAACTCCTACGAACCGTCCGCACGTCGCGCAGGCACCTCGTGGCGCGGTACGACTGTCTTCGACACGCCAACTCCTTCGATCCGACGAACGGGTGTACAAAGATGAATACCGCGCGGCGCGCCAGAATGTTCACCGGGAACAGACGACCGCGAATTGACCCTGATCAGGACGGCGTTTCGCCAATTTCGTCGGCCGGGTCCATGTCGTCTTCGCCCATGAAGTGAGGGTTGTAAATGAATCCGACGATAGAGCCGTCTGGAGTCCTCACCGAAGCCGTAATAATTCCTTCGCCCACGTCGGTCGGTTCGGCGTCCAGCGTGGCGCCCGCTTCCAAGGCCGAATCGACGGCAGCGTTGACGTCGTCCACACCCCAGTAGGTCAGGGCCCCCTCGGCGGGATCAGCGTCGGGCAACAGCCCGAGCTCGTAACCCCCTGGATCAAACCCCACGTAGAACGGCTCATCGAAATAGGGCTCGAATCCGAGAAACTCCGTCCACCACGCTTTGGCCGCCTCAAGATCCGGCGCGGGGTAGATCACGGTTCGAAGTCCCAATAGTTCTGTGCTCATGGACCTTGTCTACCAGTACTGGCGCGCAGGTGACGACAGTTGCCTACGACTCAGATTCGACCAGGCGAATCAACGCTCGCTCGGCGGCTGCACGCACGCGAGCCACGTCGTCGTCCAGAAGGACGGTCATCGAGTCATGCGCATCGTCGAGATGACGCTTCGCGACGACCTTTGCGGACATCTCTCGAACCCGCCACGACAAATCGTTCGCACCCTCGACCACCACACGTGCCGCCGATGGATCCCACGCGTATAAGAGACCCCGCATCGCCCAGACTCGGGGCCAGTAACCGCTGACCCCGCCCTCACCGCCGTTGAGCACAGTGGTGGCCCCCGGTCCGGCGAGCACCCGCAGTATCGCTTCGTCTATTCCACGACCGCTCAAGATCGCAACGCATTCACGAGCAACGGCTTTCTCACTTCGGCGCTGACACTCGATCTCAATGCTCTGTCGCGGCGTTAGTCCCCACCCGCTTGCCATAACGTCTTCCGCCTATTCGCCCGTGGAGCCGCCGGCGAGTTCGGCCACGATATCGAGATGACCTGCGTGGCGCGCGTACTCGTGGAGGAGGTGGAACAAGACGCGCTCCAGAGTTGCGGGGTCGGCCCCGCTCCAGCGCTCACCGGGCTGGCCCACGGCATCGAGACTGTTGGCGCGAATGATCGTGCGCGAGCGAACACCGCGGGCGCGCAACTCGCCGACGACTGACGCGAGCGACTCGTCTGCACCGACGTACCAGCGGCCGTCGCGGTTGTCACCCCACGGATCTTTCACCTTCTGCCCCTCGAATCCCCACTCGAGCCAGCGCATCTCAACGAACGTCAGATGACGCAGAAGTTCGATGGGCGTCCAGCCCGACGCGAGTCGACTTGAACGCACTTCGTTCTCGGAGAGGCTTTCGACTCGCGAGATCACGCTCGAGCGATAGAAGTCGAGGTACGTGACGAAAACTTCGGCGCGTGAGGAAATGAGGAGAGTTGGTCCGGGGAACACATTCATGAGGACAGTATGGTCGGGCCCTGCTACGGGGACGTCAGATCGTCTGGACCCAGATGAGCCGCGCCGCCTCAAGCGAAAGAGTGAGGTCCTCGCCAGCCACGGTGAGGGCCACTTCGCCTGGGCCGACGTTGGACTCGATGACGCGAACCTCACTGCCTTCGTGTATCGCGTGCTCGGCCAGCATCGACAGCAACGCGGGTGCTTCGTGCTCGGCGACTTCTGAGATACGCCGCACCGTCGCTGGAGTTCCTGGCTCCAAGTCCGCGAGGGCCACGAGCACGCCGTAGTGCGCGTCGCGTCCTGGAATGACGTTGCCGTGAGGACACGTGGCTGGAGAACCCATGGAGGTGTCGATCTGGTCGACCACGGCATCAGAGATCGCCGACGAAATGCGATCGGCCTCGATATCGGCGGTCGCCCAGTCGAAGCCGAGCACGTCGGTTAACCAGCGCTCGAGGATTCGATGACGTCGCACCAAGCTCGTCGCGGTGGCGGTACCCAGTTCGGTGAGAGTCACACTCCGATCCGAGCCGATGTCGATCCAGCCATCGCGCTTCAGCCGTACGAGTGCATTACTCACGGTTGGAGCGCTCACCGACAGCCAGTAGGCGAGCCGACTGGGTCGAACGACTTCGCCTTCGGCGGCGATGTAGTAAATCGCCTCTAAATACTTGTCGACGGTCTCGGTGTGACCGGTTGTCATCGAATCACGTCGACTGTCATTTAGTCGACGCTAATGAGCGAACGGAGACCCTGTCAATGTGACGACACGGCGCCGCGCACGAGTATGCCGTTGCCGTCGGGCGTCTTTCTTGACCCCGACGGACATCCGTGGGAGGTCGCGCACAACCCAGATTTACCGATCGCCGACGACGGCTCAGTTCGACTTCATTAGGCGTCACGGCGTACTCAGGAGCCGATAAGATTGCTTGTAAGTAAGCAACTAAATCGTCCGAAACGGTAGATATATGCCCCCCTTAAAGGAAATGCACCACGATCGCTACAAGTGGATCGCGCTGACGAACACCACCCTCGGCATGTTCATGGCGACGATCAACTCCTCGATCATCTTGATCTCGCTACCCGCGATCTTCCGCGGCATCAACATCAACCCGCTCTCGCCCGGCAACGTGGGCTACCTGCTCTGGGTCCTCATGGGTTACCTCCTCGTGACCGCCGTTCTCGTCATCAGTCTCGGCCGACTCGGCGACATCGTCGGACGCGTGCGAGTGTTCAATCTCGGCTTCGCCGTCTTCTCGGTGGCCTCGGTATTCCTCGCCGTCGATCCCCTTCACGGGTCTTCGGGAGCGTTGTGGCTCGTGATCTTCCGATTAGTGCAAGGAGTGGGCGGCGCCATGCTCTTCGCAAACTCGGCCGCCATTCTCGTAGACGCCTTCCCGGTCGAACAGCGCGGACTCGCCATGGGAGTGAACCAGATCGCGGCCGTTGGCGGATCGTTCATTGGCTTGATCGCCGGTGGGCTGCTCTCGATCGTCGACTGGCGCTTGGTGTTCTGGGTCTCGGTGCCCTTTGGGATCATCGGCACCGTCTGGAGCTACAAGAGTTTGCGCGACAACGGTATTCGCACCCCGTCGAAGATCGACTGGTGGGGAAACCTGTCCTTCGGTGTCGGACTCACGGCACTACTCGTTGGCATTGTCTACGGCATCGAACCGTACGGTGGGAGCTCAATGGGTTGGGGATCGCCGCTCGTGTTGGGCGCGTTCGCTATCGCGGTCGTCTTTCTCGGAGCGTTCTTCTTCATTGAGAACCACGTCGAATCCCCGATGATCAATCTGCGTCTCTTTAAGATCCGCGCCTTCTTCATGGGGAGTGGTGCGGGTTTTCTCGCGGCCGTGTCGCGCGGTGGGTTGCAGTTCATGCTCATCATCTGGCTCCAGGGCATCTGGCTGCCACTGCACGGCTACAGCTACTCCGACACGCCGCTATGGGCGGGCATCTCGCTGTTGCCCCTCACCATTGGCTTCCTACTCGCCGGACCGATCTCGGGCTACTTCTCGGATCGTCACGGAGCGCGCATTCTTTCGACGACGGGCCTCAGCATCTTTGGCCTGAGTTTCGTGGGTCTCCTTTTTCTTCCGACCAACTTCTCGTACTGGGCGTTCGCGGCCCTCGTCTTCGCCAACGGCGTCGGCGGTGGCATGTTCTCCGCGCCGAACTCGGCGGCCGTCATGAACTCGGTCCCGGCCGACCAACGTGGTGGAGCCGCCGGAATCCAAGCGGCCTTCATGAACACGGGGATGGTTCTCTCGATCGGCGTCTTCTTCTCACTGATGATCGTCGGACTCACGAGCACGCTGCCTAAGGCCATGTTTCGCGGACTGAGTGCTCATGGCGTCGCGGCGACGCAGGCCCACACGGTGGCGAACATGCCAGCGGTCGGCAGCCTCTTCTCGTCATTCCTTGGCTATAACCCGTTGAAGAGCCTTCTCGTCTCGCAGTCCAACACCCACGTGACGACGGCCACCTGGTTAACGCTGACCGGCAAGAAATTCTTCCCCAACCTCATCGAGGCTCCCTTTCACCATGGTCTGATCATCGTCTTCTCGGTGGCAATTTTGCTCTCGGTCATTGGCGCAATCTTCTCCGCGTTGCGCGGTGAGCGATTCGTTCACCGGACGCCTACCCTTTTGAAGCACGAAGGTGAGCTGGCGGAGAGTTCGAACGCCGTACCCGGCGAGGTCGCTCTCGATCCGGAGATAGTGCGATGACCGTCACGACAAATGTCGACACGACGAGTGGCGCGCGACTGCGACTCGCGCTCACCCGAGTGCTGCGCACGTTGCGTCGCCACGGGCGATCGAGCCTCACACCGTCGCAGGTCTCCGCGCTGTCGACGCTCGAAGACCTTGGGGCCATGCGCATCAGTGCGATCGCCACGAACGAGTCCCTTGGCGCTCCGGCCGCGACCCGAGTGGTCGCGAGCCTGGAGGAGCTCGGTCTCGTGCAGCGCACGAGCGACCCTGATGACAAGCGCGCGTCGCTCATTGACCTCACCGAATTAGGTCGCAACACCTTGAACGACCTGTGGCGCGAGCGCACGCTCGACATCAACGCAATGCTCGAGGGGCTCACCACCAAAGAGCGGGCCAGCATCGAGGCGGCGCTTCCAGCACTCGAAAAGATCGCGCGCTATTAGTCGTCGGCGCAGTCAATCATCGAGTCTCAACTTCGCGTCGAATCAATGAAGACCGACGACTAGAGCAAGCGCGTCGTCAATTGACCACATCTCTTCCGTGGACACGTGACCGACTATCTCGCTCGCACGTCGCGCGTCTATTGCAGCAAGTTGTTCCACCAATACTTTCGTCGACTCGCGTTCGATAACGATCTCGGGACGAAAATGCGTCTGCCGTGCGCTCTGTGAGGTCGGAGCGACGATCACTGTTGATAGTGGGGTAAGAGCGTCGGATTGGAGAATGACGCCGAAGCGCGTCTTTTGCTGCTCGCGCCCGTCACTGTTCGGCGGTGTCAACCGCACAACGTCACCCCTCGGCACGAAGACTCTCCATGAAGGCGGCAATCTCCAACATCTCTTGCCGATCCTGCTGGTCGGCCGCGACCATCTCCGCTTCGTGTCGAATAACTTCCATGCGCCGGAGCTGGTCGGCAGCGACAGTGAGTCCCTTACGAATTGCTTCCGAACGCGTGAGACCAGATGCTTCGAGGGCACGCAGAGATCGCTGCGCCTCAGAATCCAGACGAATCGAGACAAGCAGAGAGGAACTGTTTTCCATCCCAAAAGCGTATCACATATTGTATTACACTTGCCACCGGTCCAAATACAGGTCGCTGCGCACTGGATGCTTGCACTAGTTGCGCGTCGCTTCTTGAACAACCTCGTCATCCTTGTCGACTCGAAAATCTCCTAGTGGACCGAGGTGTTTCGATCGTGGTCAAGGCCGAAAGGACGTGCCGCCATCGAAGCGGCTTTGCCTACCTTAGAAAAATCGCGCGGGGCTGAGAGCCGATCAGTCTGAGGCGTATTCGGCGCTTGACAACAATTTCAATTCAGAGATGCGCTTTTCAAGCGACGGATGCGTCTTAGCCCTCATCGAAAAGGGAAAGAGTGCCCATCGCCACACTGCGTGAGGGTAGACGCGGTCCCTGTTGATCTGGGAGAGCAGATAGACCTCTTGCAATCCTCGAATCATGGCCTCCGGATTGTCGACCGCGATCGCGCCCGTTACGTCGGCATGAGATTCTCGCTGACGATTGCCCCGAGTCGACAGCAGCAGGATCAAACGGCCGAATGGAATCACCAACACGATGAGCGCAAACAGAGCGACCCAACTGTTATGACCAATCGTCCATACGCCAATGAGGCCGACAACGTAGGGAACCAAAACGGCGAGCTTGGCTCGTCGGGCCACCGCCGCCAAATCACCATGAGTGATGTGCGCGACTTCGTGGGCGAGCACGGCGCGCAGAACGTCGTCATCGACTCGTTGTATAAAGTCAGGCGAAATCAACAACGTGGCATAACCCGAACGCGGCACCATCGCCACGACCACAAATGTGCGTTTCAGAGATACTCGGGGCAACTCGCAGTTAGCGCGAACACAGAGCTCCTTCAGAATTGGAGTAATTCGGGCTTGCATATCGACGTCGTCGACTGTCGCCCCGACGAGCCTCCTGGCTCGAAGTTGGAAGATGCCTTGCTGACACGTCAAAATCGCACCGACGACGAACAGGGCGCGTAGTTCGCCTCTCACGATGTACGCGACGCACCCGGCGAGTTCCGCCAACGTGATGAGCTGAGTGAACACCGTTCTGAACGAGAGCTGACGCCTCAACATCGCATGGTCCGACGAACTCCCTTGGAATAGGACAACGTCGAACGGCTGAGCAACACTGGCGGTCGTCGTTTCAGTCTCAGCGCTCACCGTGCTCCCCTTCAATGGCACCACACTCGTCTCGTCGAAGCCACCCTCGTCCGACGAGACGATGTTACGCAACAAAGATGCTGACTATGCGAGTGCCGCGTCCAAGGTGATCGTCGTTCCGGTCAATGCTTTGCTCACAGGACAGCCGGCCTTGGCAGCTTCGGCCGCGGCCACAAAGCCGGCTTCATCGAGGCCTTCTACATCTCCGCGAACGTGAATGGCGATATCGGGAATACGGAATCCACCCGCCGGGTCTGGCCCGAGACGAACTTCAACGTTGACGACGAGTGTCTTTGGGGTTCCGCCCGCGGCGGCGATTCCGGCCGACAGGGCCATCGAGTAGCAGGCGGCGTGGGCCGCTGCGATGAGTTCTTCAGGGCTGGTGGTGCCGTCCGCGTCGTCGGCGGCGCGCTTCGGGAACGAGACGTCGAACGTCGCGAGCCCACTGCTCAAGAGCTCTACTTTGCCGGATCCGTCTTGAAGACCCCCGGTCCATGTGGTGCGCGCCTTACGTGTTGGCATCTCATTCCTCTCGCTCGTACTGGTGTACGCATCATATGTTTTGCGGCGTCCGCTCAGCCGGTGACGCACCGGTGAACGCGAGGCAGACGCGCTCAGTCAGGCTGGGCGAATCGCGCCACCGTAAAGGCAATCGTTGTCGGCACGCTGAGCGCAAAGATGACGAGCATCAACGTGACGATGAGGAGTGACGCCCCGCGGGTGTGGTCGTGCACGAAGGCGAACTCGATCATTCCCGACGTGATGGCGTACGCGAGCAGCGCCCACTTAAATACGTTGCGGAAAGTAGTCCAGGAAAAGACCTTGATGCTCGCGAGCATCGAGGTAGCCACGATGAGCAGCACCGCGGCGCCACACAAGAGGCCGGTCGCGAGACCGATCGGAGCGGTGCGCGGGGCGTAGGACGCGAGAATGATGCCGCCTACAACGACAAGCGCCAATGCGCCCGTGGTCATCCAGCCGACCGGCGGGTAGGGGCGATCCGGATCGGCGATCGGCGTCGGGTGCTCGGCGACGCTCACCGTGAGGCCAGTCTCGTCATGATGATGAGTGTCGCAACCTGCATGACGCCGGTGAGGCCGGCCGTGTAGATGAAGCGCTTCATCAGGCGACCAATACGTTCGCCGTTCGGTATTGGCTTATTCATCTCGTAGAGCACCGCAATGTTCGCGGGCTCCAGGATTCCGAGCGCGACGACGGCCATGATGCCGACGACGCAGAACGACACGATGATCCACGCGTGATTGGGGCTGTTGACCGAGAGATTGCCAGAGAACCGTGCGACTTGGAAGCCCGTTGCGAGCGTCATCATGACGACGGTCGGCATGATGATCACCATCATGGGCATGAAGCGAGCCGAAAACTCTGCGCGCGTTGGTATGGAGAGCCGTCCGAGTATGGGACCGATCACGAGACCGACGAAGAGATCGATGCCGGTCCAGAGGCCCCCGCCTACGACGTGGTTGAACATGAGACCCCACTGCCAGTTGAAACCAATCGAGAGGGCGACGAAGATAACGGCGAGTGCGACAACGGGCAACCCAGCGAGTGGCACCACCCGAATCTTCCGTCGCGCGGGCATCGCGGGCACTTCGGGTATCTCTGGCATCTCGCCGGTCTGCACTGCCACGTCGTCCATGTCATCCTCCCTCGGAAAAATGTACACACAGAATCACCAGCGCGCTCGGGTTACTTTCGCCCAGCAGGTCGTAAAACTTCCCCTAGCGACGATTTAAATCCTCTGACATGATGTGGGCATGACGACACTCACCAGTTTTGATGAAGGCATGCCCTGTTGGGTCGACGTGATGGTCCCAACCCAAGAACAGCACCTCGACAAGCGCGCCTTCTTGAGCGCCCTGTTCGATTGGACGTGGCAAGAGGGCGGTCCCGAGACGGGTCACTACGATCTGGCGCTCTCGAACGGCCATCCCGTCATGGGCCTCGGGGTCACCGACGACGGAAACGGCGCGCCGACGACGTACTTCTCCACGAAGGAAATCGGAGCGGCCGTCGGGCGCGCCACTGAGCTTGGAGCAACCGTCATCGTGCCGGCCATGGAGGTGATGGACCTCGGTTGGATGGCGATTCTGGTCGATCCGGTAGGTGCCATGTACGGCCTCTGGCAGCCCGAGGGATTTCAAGGTTTTGGCGTTGCCTACGAAGAGAACGCGCCGGGCTGGTTCGACCAGGTCTCACTCGACCCCGAACGCGCCGGAGAGTTCTACGCCGCCCTCAGTGGCCACGACGTCACGTCACCGGCGCCCGACATGCGGGTTCTACAAAACGGTGAGCAATGGTACGCGAGTGTGTCGCACTCGCCAACCGGCGAAGCGCCGCAATGGAAGCCCATCTACGTCGTCGACTCGCTCGAACGCATTCACGAACTGGTGACGCGCCACGGCGGCACGATCTTGATCAAAGAGATGCCGGTGCCCGGAAGCGCCATCTCTACTTTCATCGAACCGGTCAATGGGACGCCGATGACCGTCATGCGCGGCGGCCAGCAGCCCGAAGGAACCGAGCAGTGACCATCGAGCTTTCTCTCACGGCGCTGGACTGCCCTGAGCCAATCCCACTCGCGAACTTTTACGCCGCGCTGTTGGGTCTTGAGGTCGAGCCGATCGGGGACATGAAACCCGAGGACGTGAACTGGATCGAAGTACTGGACGAAGGTAGAAGGGTGCTGGGCTTTCAGCAAGTTCCCCAGTTCGTGGCGCCCACCTGGCCCGAGGGACCCGTGCCACAGCAGTTGCACCTTGATTTTCATAGCGATGACCTCGACAAAGATGAAGCCCATGCGCTCGCGGTGGGCGCGAGAAAGACCGACTTCCAACCCGGCGACACGTTTCGCGTGTTTCTCGACCCGGTGGGACACCCCTTCTGCCTCGTGCTTCGAGAGGAGCTCCGCGAAGGTTGACGCGAGACTTTTTCGCGTCACCTCTCACTTTCGGACCGTCGTAGAACAACGGATAGACTGGCACTTCGCGTCTCGGGGTTTTACCCCGGGAACACCGAGGACCTGTGGTGCAGCTCGGAGTGCACGCCGCCCTGTCAAGGCGGAGGTCGCGGGTTCAAATCCCGTCAGGTCCGCTCGACACCCCCTCGGGGTGACGAGGAGGTCGAGTAGCTCAGTTGGTAGAGCGCGCGCCTGAAAAGCGTGAGGTCACCGGATCGACGCCGGTCTCGACCACTTCTGTCATAGCACCGGTTCGCCGGCTACGACGCCAGCGTGACGCGCGCTTTGGCGTAGTGGCGACTGGTCGTTTCTTGCCACGGGCTCACTACGCGCAGCGGGGTCGCCTGCGATGCACTCGGGTGCGCACTCGCGCCTTTGAGCGCCGTTGAACTCTTCGCCGCGACGACGTCGATACGCGCGACGACGTTCGATCCCTCGAGGCGAGACACCAAGTAGAGAGTCCCCGGTGTTCGCGGCGATGTCGCCACCGAACGGTAGAGGTAGTGGGCACTGACCTGTTCTGCGGAAGAGTCCATGACCGCAACTTAGAAAGCACGTGTGACGTGCCAAACATGACACAATGACCAGAGCATGACCGCCCTGCCCCACGTGACGCCCGCCTTTTCGCCCCAGCCCGAGGGCGTTGACTGGCCGACGACAACGTGGCCCTACGCCACCCATTCTCGTCAGGAAGAACTAGAGGCCGTGGTCGATGAGATGTTCACTCTCGACGAGCTGGCCGTCACGAACGCGGTCGTCGTCATCCAAGGAGGACACATCCTCGTCGAGCGCTACGGCGGGGTGCGCGAGTTCTTCGATCGAGCGCCCGAACCGATCACCGCCCAGAGTCCTCTGTTGTCGTGGTCCATGGCCAAGTCGATGCTGCACTTTCTTGTGGGCACTCTGGTCGACGAGGGACGGCTCGATCCCAATCAACCCGCACCGGTACCGGAGTGGGCCGACGCGAACGACCCGCGCCACGCGATACGGATCGCTGATCTGCTCGCCATGCGCGACGGGCTCGCCTTTGTCGAGGAGTACGAACTCGGACAGACGAGTCACGTCATCGAGATGCTCTTCGGCGAGGGAAAAGACGACGTGGCTGGCTACACGGCGCAACTCCCGCTCGCCCACGAACCGGGAACCTTCTTCAACTACTCCTCGGGCACCACGAACGTGCTCAGTCGCATCGTCGCGGACGTTGTGGGCCACGGCGACGCCTATCGCGACTTCATCCAGAACCGTCTCTTCGCTCCTATTGGGATGACGAGCGCCGAAGCAACGTTCGATCCGACCGGTGTCTTCGTGGCGTCGAGCTACGTGCACGCCACGGCCCTTGACTTCGCCAAGTTCGGCCTGTTGTACCTGCGAGGCGGCGAGTGGGACGGCCGACAGTTGGTGTCGCGCGCGTGGACCGAAACCGCGCATGTCCCCCTCAGCGCGGACGAGGAGAGCGACACGTTTTACTCGTGGCAGTGGTGGGTCACCGGCGACGAGTACGGCACCTATTGGGCCAGTGGGTACGAGGGTCAACAGATCAGTGTCGTGCCCGCGCTGGACGCGCTCGTTCTCCGCTTCGGTCACACCTCCGACGATCACTACCCCGCCATTCGCGACTGGCGAACTCGCGTGCTGAAAGTGCTCGAGACGTAGGGCTTAGGCGCCTTCGTAGTCGAAGCCGAGATCCGGCGCGCTGAACAGTGCTGCAAACGTCAGTCCTTCGGCAGCGGTCATGGCGCTCGCAGTGCCACCGCGGTCGACGACGGCGAGGATCAAGACGACTTCCGCCCCAGCCTCTTGGACAACGTGAGCAGCTTCGAGCAGGCTCGTCCCGCGGGTGACGGTGTCCTCGGTGATGACCACGCGGTCACCCGGAAGAAGCGCACCGGCGATGCGTCCGCCGCCGCCGTGATCCTTTACTTCCTTACGAACGCTGAACGCTCGCAGAGATCGATCGCGGGTTGCCGCGATGCCCGCGGTGATGAAGCTCACGCCGTCGGCGCCCATGGTGAGGCCGCCTATGGCCGTGGCGTCACTCGGTATCGCGGCCAAGACGAGAGTCGCGAGATCCGCCATGACCTCGGGCGCGCAGATCGTTTGTTTGGAGTCGATGAACCACGACGACTTTCGTCCCGACTTGAGCGTAAAGTCGCCTCGTCGAACTGAGTGCTCAAGCAGGTGCTCGCGAACTCGCTCTCTCTCGTCGCTCACGTCAACACCACCTGTCTCGTTCCCGCTCGTACGTCGCCCACGATGGACGCTTCGACACCGCTCGTGCGCGCCAGGGTCACTGCCGCCTCGGCGGCACTCGGGTCGAGGGCAATCACCATACCCAGCCCGCAGTTAAAGACCCGCACCATCTCGTCGGCGGCGACGGGACCTCGGCGCTGTATCTCGAAGAAGATCTCGGGCGTGTCAAAACTCTCCATGTCGATGACCGCGTCGAGGTCGTCCGGCAACAGCCGTACGACGTTGCCAACGATTCCCCCGCCGGTAATGTGCGCAACGGCGTGAACGCCCGCGCCGAGTTCACGGCAGAGCGCTATCACGCAAGGTGCGTAGATCACCGACGGCAACAACAGTTCGTCGCCGAGGGACCGCGTTGCGCCGGGGTACGCGGGCAGCGAGAGCGACTCAGCGTCACGCACGAGAATCTCGCGAGCGAGCGAATAGCCATTTGAACGCAGTCCCGGAGAGTGAAAACCGACCAGCACATCGCCGGCACGCACGCGCTGCGCAGAAAGGGCGTCAC
Source organism: Acidimicrobiales bacterium (assembly GCA_049790955.1). Lineage (GTDB taxonomy): Bacteria > Actinomycetota > Acidimicrobiia > Acidimicrobiales > RAAP-2 > RAAP-2. The sequence goes on along the minus strand of JBAQZL010000062.1, from coordinate 19,073 downwards.
GGCTCTCGACGACCCCGAGTGCGAAGCCCGCAATGTCGAGGTCATCGGGCTTCATCACCCCACCGTGTTCAGCCGTTTCACCGCCCAACAGCGCCGCACCCGCCTGTCGGCACCCGTCCGCGATACCGGCGATAAGAACTTCGAGCTGTTCGGGGTTGACCGAACCAACGGCGACGTAGTCAAGAACAAACAGAGGCTCGGCGCCGACACAGGCCAGATCGTCGACCAACATGGCCACCAGATCGATGCCGACCGTGTCGTAGCGCTGCGCCAATCGAGCGACCTCTAACTTCGTTCCGACACCGTCGGCTGAGGCCACGAGAACGGGCTGCTCGTACCTCAGAGCGTCGAGGGCGAACAGTCCGCCGAATCCACCGATGCCACCGAGCACGCCCGGTCGAAAGGTGCTCTCCACGCTGGACTTGATACGCGCGACAACGTCGTCGCCGGCTTCAATCGATACTCCCGCGCCGGCGTACGTTCGCGTGCCGGCGACCTCCAAGAGTCGACTCACCAGCGGCTACCCACCTCGATGGCGACGGGTATCGGCGCCGGATACGCACCAGTGAGACAGGCGTCGCAACACTCGCCGTCGAGTTGGATGGCCGCGCGCAGATTCGCGAGCGTGATGTACTCGAGCGAGTCTGACCCGATGAAGTCATTCATCTCTTGAATCGAATGATTTGCCGCCAACAGTTCGTCGCGGTTCGGCGTGTCGATGCCGTAGTAGCAGGGCGAGATGAACGGTGGCGAAGAGATGCGAAGGTGAACCTCTTTAGCGCCCGCGTCGCGCAACATGGTCACGAGTGCCTTCGTCGTGGTGCCGCGCACGATCGAGTCGTCGACGACAATCAGTCGCTGACCCTCAATGTTCTCGCGCAGGGGATTGAACTTTCGCAGTACGTTCGCCGCCCGCGCAGTCTGGTCGGGCGCAATAAAAGTACGTCCGATGTAACGGTTCTTCACCAGTCCGTAGCCAAAGGGAATGCCCGACGCTTTGGCGTAGCCCTCGGCCGCCGGAATCCCGGAGTCGGGCACGCCCATCACAATGTCGGCTTCGACACTGGACTGCGACGCGAGGAGTTCGCCCATGCGACGACGCGTGGTGTGAACCTGATGACCCATGAGGTACGCGTCGGGACGAGCGAAGTAAACGAACTCGAAGATGCAGAGCTTCTGCTTACCGACCGCCGGCTCGAGCAGCTGACGCGACGTCACGCCGTCTTTGGTGATCGTGACCATCTCACCCGGGGCGATCTCGCGCACGAAGGTAGCGCCAACGACGTCGAGGGCCGGCGACTCTGACGCCACCATCCATCCTTCGGGTGCGTCAGCGGTACCGAGGCGGCCGAGACAAAGCGGGCGAAATCCGTAGGGATCGCGCACCGCGTGCACTTGATTGGCCTCAAGAATCACCATCGAGAACGCACCCTCGACTTTGGCGAGCACGTGACCAAGAGCGTCGCTGAGGGCAACGCCCTCGTTGACCTCCAGTGCGAGGAGCTCGGCGACAAGGTCGGAGTCCGAGAGCATTGACGTGAACTCAATGCCGATGGTTTCGGCGAGAGCCGTCGTGTTCGTGAGGTTGCCGTTGTGCGCGAGGGCGAAGCCCGACGCACCGGCGGAGCGAAAGACGGGCTGCGCGGCGGTCCAGTTGGCCGAACCCGACGTTGAGTAGCGCGTGTGGCCAATGACGAGCGCACCGGCGAGAGCGCGCAGTGTCGACTCCGCGAAGACGTGACTGACCAGTCCGTTGTCTTTGACGACCGTGATCTGTTCGTTCTGAAAGGTCGCCATACCGGCCGACTCCTGGCCCCGATGCTGCAAGGCGAAGAGGGCGTCGTAACAGAGATGAGCTACGGAGCGGCCCGGCGCAACAATGCCAACCACACCGCAGGCTTCTTTCATGACCTAGTTAGATTACGGGTCACAAGAGGGGAATGCACGCGCCCAGTCTCGCATAACGCCCCGACCCCCTGAGACACTTGGCTAACCTGTCGCCGTGATCGACCTGCACACCCACTCGACGTTTTCCGACGGCTCGGATACGCCCAGTGAGCTGGCGGCCAAGGCCCACGAACTGGGACTTCACGCAATCTCGTTGACTGACCACGACTCCACCCGCAGCTTCACTGAGATGGACGTCGCGGCCACCAGTTACGGGATCGAGATTGTGCCGGGCGTCGAGGTGTCACTGCGCGACAACGAATTCCCCATGATCCGCGGGGATCGCGAAGTCCCGCGCAACGTGCACGTGCTGGCCTACTACTTACCCATGACCCCCGCACACCCTCTCCAGCAGCAGCTCGCGAGCCTTCGCCACGACCGCGACGTGCGCAACCTCGAACTGGTTGCGCTGCTCCAGCAGAAGGGCTTCGATCGACTGACGCTCGAGTACCTGACCAACATCTCGGGCAACGTGCACTCCGTCGGGCGCCCGCACTTCGCACGCGCCATGTTCGAACTTCACCCCGAGATCGTGGGCGAGCGCACTGATGCGCGATGGAATCAGCTCTTTATCGACTGGCTCGGCTCGTCGGGCTTCGCCTACATCCCGAAGACCTCCATGCCCATCGAGCAGTTCGTCGACGCGGCCAAGGGCTCCTCAACGGTGTTCTCGATCGCTCATCCATTGGTCAACTACGTCGGCGACATGTCAAGCGCCGCTATCGAAAAGACCATGCCGCGAGTGCTGGCGTCGCTCCGCGAGCGGGGATTTAAGGGCGTCGAGGCCTACTACGGCGGCACCAACGAGGCCACGCGCAAGTTGATGGTGAAACTGACGCGTGACGCGGGCATGATTCCTACGGGTGGCTCGGACTATCACGGCCACTACAAAGAGGACGTTTCGCTCGGGATCGGGCGCTCCGGTGACCTGCGAGTGCCCGACGAGATTCTCGACGAACTGAAGTCCGCTCGCTAGTTTGCTTCGAGGGCCTCGACGAGGGCGCCGGCTCGGCGACTCGCGATCTCTTCGACCGACAGGTCGATCGCGCTGACAATTGTGAGACGATCGCCACCCGCAGTGCCCAGTATCGCGAAGGGTACGCCAGCACCAGTGGCGCGAGCACTAAACGCCGCCAGATCGTTGGTCGCCATCACGAATCGCCCCGGAAACTCGCTGAAGAGTTCTCCGTGACCATCGAGCTCCTCTATGCGCGCGCCGATCCCCGTGACGGCCACCATCTCGGCGAGCGCCGTCGCGAGCCCGCCGCCACCTACGTCGTGCACGGCCGTCACGTCGCTGACGTGGCCGCCACAGATCGACGCCACCTCGCTAGTGACAAAGGGCAGCGTCGCGTGAAGAGCCTCGGGTTTGACCCCGGTGAGGTGTCCACCGCGGCGATGGCGCCGCGTAGCCCAGCGTGACCCGCCCAGAGGAAAGGGCGCGTCACCGTAGGCGTAGCGGCCCCCGACGAGCACCAGCGTGTCGCCGTAGCGCCAGTTCCAGCCCGGGGGTGGCGCGATGAGGTGATCGATCACGCCGAGAAGTCCCATCACCGGCGTCGGGTCGATGTCGTTGCCGCCACTCTCGTTGTAGAGAGAGACGTTGCCGCCAATGACCGGCAGATTCAGTTCGTTACAGGCCTCGGCCATCCCGTCGATGGACTCCGACAGTTCCCACATCACCGACGGGTGCTCAGGATTGCCGAAGTTGAGACAGTTGACGACGGCCTTCGCCGTCGCGCCAACGCAGGCCAAGTTGGCGACGCCCTCGTAGACCGTGAGTGCCGTCCCGAGGCGGGGGTCGAGCGCGCACCAGCGCGGATTCGAATCGGTCGAGATGGCGATGCCCTTGGTGGAAGCCGGTAGGCCCGGTCCCGCGAGGCGGAGCAGTGCGGCGTCGCGGCCCGGTCCGACAACGGTGTTCAAGAACAGTTGCGAGTCGTACTGGCGATAGACCCACGCGGGATCCACGAGGAGATCCAGCAGATCGTCGTTGGGGTTTCCAACCGGCTCATCGTCCGTGGGATCGTCCGCGAGCACCGAGTCCAGCCAGTCCGGGCGCTGGCGCGGTCGGTCATAGAGGGGTGCCTCGTCGGCGAGGGCCGAGGCCGGTACTTCAGCGAGAATCTCTCCGTCAAAGCCGTCACGTATTCGCAGCATCGCGCGCGACACCCCGTCGGCGCCGACCGTCGGGGCGACCACGTGACCCACGACACTCGCGCGAACCTCCCACTTGTCACAGATCTCCCGCACTGCCGCCAGGTTTTCGGGCGTGATGATGGCGACCATGCGCTCTTGGGACTCCGACGTCATGATCTCGTAGGGGGCCATGCCCAGTTCACGCAGAGGCACCGCCGTCACGTCGACGTCCATACCGACGCCCCCGCGCGCGGCCGTCTCGCTGGTCCCACAGACCAGTCCCGCTCCGCCAAGATCCTGGATTCCGACGACGTATCCGCCGTCGAGCAGCGCGAGACACGCTTCAATAAGGCGCTTCTCCTCGTAGGGGTCGCCGACCTGCACGCTGGGGCGCTTCGCCTCGTCGATCGACGCGGCGCCCTCTTCGCCGGAGAATCCGGCCGACGCTAGGACCGAGACCCCGCCGATGCCGTCACGACCGGTGCGCGAACCGAGCAGAACCGCGAGGTTTCCAACTCCCGACGCCACCCCAAGGACCAGTCGCTCTTTGGGCAGCGCCCCGACACAGAGCACGTTCACCAAAGGATTGGCGCTGTAGCAGTCGTCGAAGGTGAGCTCTCCCCCGATCGTCGGGACTCCAACGGAGTTGCCGTAACCCGAAATGCCGGACACGACGCCTTCCACCAACCAGCGTTGGCGAGCATCGGTAAGTTCACCGAAGAAGAGCGGATCCATCACGGCGAGGGGTCGCGCGCCCATGGTGAACACGTCGCGCAAGATGCCTCCGACGCCCGTTGCGGCCCCCTGATAGGGCTCAATGGCTGACGGGTGATTGTGACTCTCGATGCGGATGGCGACCGCGATTCCGTCACCGGCGTCGATGACTCCCGCGTTCTCTCCCGGTCCGACGAGTACGTGCGCGCCCGTTGTCGGGAGTCGGCGCAGATGCAGTCGCGACGACTTGTACGAGCAGTGCTCGGACCACATCACGCCAAAGAGCGCCAATTCGAGGTGATTGGGTTCGCGACCGAGGACAGTTTTGATCTGTTCGAACTCATCGTCGCTCAACCCGAGGGCTCCGTGGAGACTCGCGGGTGCATTCACGCAAACAAACTACCTGGCGCGCACGGGTACTCCTGCGCGACTTCTTAGCGAACGAGTGACGCGACCGGCGCCGTAACGAAGCTCTCGAGAAGAATTCGCCCGTCCTCGCTGCCGAGCAACGTCGACATGGCACGCTCGGGGTGTGGCATGAGTCCGACCACGTTGCCGCCCTCGTTGGCGATGCCCGCAATGTCAGCGCGCGAACCGTTCGGATTGTCCTTGTAGGTGAGAACGATGCGGTCGTTCGCTACCAACTCGTCGTAGGTGGCGTCATCGCAGGTGTACGAACCCGAGAAGTGATTGATCGGAATGACCAGCTCGCGGCCCACCGTTGCGCGCGACGTCAACACCGACGCCGTTGACGACACCACGAGGGTCGTTGGCTGACAGAGAAAAGTGAGTCCACGATTCTTCTGGAGAGCTCCCGGCAAGAGACCGGCCTCGGTGAGGACCTGAAAACCATTGCAGATCCCGAGCACCGATCCTCCATCGGCCGCGAAACGAGTGACGGCCTCCATGACCGGAGAGAAGCGTGCGAGCGCGCCGGGACGCAGGTAATCGCCGTGGGCGAAGCCCCCGGGCAGAATGATGGCGTCGAATCCCTCCAGCTCAGTCGTCGAGTGCCACACCAACTCCGCGTCGGCCCCAAGACTCGTCATCGCGGCGAGCGCGTCGTACTCGCAGTTGGACCCTGGAAAGACGACGACGCCGACGCGCATCACGAGGCGTGTATGGCGCCAAGACGCGCGGACGCGTCTTCGATCACCGGGTTTGAGAGCAGCCGCTCGGCGAGCGCCGATGCCTTTTCGAGGGCCCCGGCTTCGCTCTCGGCTTCGACGTTCATGCGAAAGGATTTACCGGCTTTGACGTCCGTAACCCCAGTGAAACCAAGGGCCGGGAGCGCCCGTTCGATGGTGGCACCTTCGGGATCGGCGATGCCGGAGCGCAGCGTCACGTCGACGATAACGAAGTAGTTCACTGAGAAAAACCGTACCATTCGAGCAACGAACGTCCGGTCACGCGCTCGTACGCGGCGGCGTAGCGCGTGGAAGTTTCAGCGACGATCTCGTCCGGGACCGGCGGCGGTGGGGGTGTTCGATCCCAGTTCTGTGTGCTGATCCAGTCGCGAAAGGGTTGCTTGTCGAACGCCGGCGGCGTCTCGCCGGAACGCACATCGTTGGCCGGCCAGATCCGAGAAGAATCGGGCGTCAACACTTCGTCACAGATCGCGAGTCGCCCATCGACGAAACCCAACTCAAACTTCGTATCGGCGAGTATTAGCCCGACGCTATGCAGTTTCTCGGCTGCGCGGGAAAACAGATCGAGGCACATGGCCTTCGCCTCGTCGAGACGCTCCGCGCCGATGATCTCCGCCGCCGTGGCGAGATCAATATTGAGATCGTGGCCCTCTTCGGCTTTCGTCGAGGGTGTGAAGATCGGCTCGGGGAAAGGATCAGTGAGTCGCATGCCGGTAGGCGCGGGCATGTGATGGACCGTGCCCTCGGCGACGTACTCGCTGTAGGCCTGGCCGGCGAGACGCCCGCGCACCACGCACTCGAGATTCAACATCTCCGCGCGACGCACCAGCATCGTTCGTCCGTGCAATTCCGGCCGGTCGTAGAAACCGACGACGGTCTGATCGATCACCCGGGGATCGCAGCTGACGAGGGCACTGGGCACGTCGCTGAACTCGTTGACCCAGTAGTCGGTAAGACCGGTAAGGACGCGACCTTTGTCAGGGATGGGTTCATTCATCACCACGTCGTAGGCGCTCAGTCGATCGGACGCGACCATCAGCATCAACTTGTCGTCGACTTCGTAGAGGTCTCGAACCTTGCCGGAGTACAGATGGCGCAGGTTCAGTTCGCTTAGGTGCGCCACGTCAACGATTCTAGAATTCGACGGCGGTGGGTCAAGAGACGGTCGAGATCAAAGGCTCGCGCGATGGCCGCGTCGGTGAGGGCCACTTCGTCGTCGCTCTCGATGACGTCTCGAAAGTTGCGACGCTGCTCGATGGCGGCGCGTGACGCCTTTTGGACGATGCGGTACGCCTCGTCGCGACTCATCCCCGACTCGATGAGGGCCAGCAACACCGACTGCGAGAAGACGAGTCCCAGCGAGCTTTCCGTGAGATTGGACAACGCCCGTTCGGGGTGTACGACTGCGCCCTCGGCGAGCCAGGTGGCTTTGCGCAACATGTAGACAGTGAGCTGCAGCGCGTCGGGTAGAACCACCCGCTCGACGCTCGAGTGCGAGATGTCGCGTTCGTGCCAAAGGGCGACGTCTTCGAGACCGGCCTGGAGGTATCCGCGCAAGACGCGCGCAAGACCGACCAGGCGCTCCGCGACGACGGGATTGCGCTTATGGGGCATGGCCGACGACCCCTTTTGACCCGGAGCGAACGGCTCTTCCATCTCGCCGACTTCGCTGCGCGCGAGGAGGCGCACTTCGAGCGCGAACTGCTCGATCGACGTGCCGATCGCGGCACAGGCGTAGAGGACTTCAGCGTGACGGTCCCGCGCGATGACCTGGGTAGCGGGAACCGGCTCGAGTCCGAGGTGCTGACAGACGTACGTCTCAACGGCGGGATCGATGTTGGAGAACGTGCCGACGGCGCCACTCAACTTGCCGACGGCAATCGCGCGACGTGCGTTTCGGGCTCGTTCGAGGTCGCGATCTACCTGCAGCGCGAACAGTGCGAACTTCTGACCGTACGTCGTGGGTTCGGCGTGCATGCCGTGCGTGCGACCGACGACTGGCGTGTCGACCGTCTCGACTGCCCGGCGGGTCAGCGCGTCGCGCAGATTGGTGACTTCGGTGATGACGATGTCCATCGCCTGCGTGATGCAATAACAGAGCGCCGTGTCGACGACGTCGGACGACGTCAACCCGTAATGCACCCAGGCACCCTCGGGCATGCCGATGCGCTCTTGGACCACGTCGACGAAAGCGGCGGTGTCGTGGTTGGTGATCTCTTCGCGTTCGTTGACGGCCGCCACGAACGCGGCGTCGACGACGGGACGGCGATCGCGCAAGGCCTTTATCTCCGCCACGGGCAGGACTTCGAGTTCGGCCAGGGCCTCGGCCGCAAGGAGTTCAACTTCGAGCATGGTGTCGAAACGTCGTTCATCACTGAAGAGCTCCGCGACGTCCTTCGGGGCGTATCTCGGTATCACGTCTCTCCTTGGGTTGCGACGAGCGCGATGTCGCTTCGTCGCACGCTTCCCCTAAAGGTTATGAGGCCCGCCCCTTCGTAGGCGCGCTCACGCGCTTGGGCAACGGTGTCACCAAGCCCGGTGACGGCAAGTACTCGTCCGCCGTTCGTGACAAAGCGACCTTCACCGTCGCGCGCCGTGCCGGCGTGAAAGATAACGACGTGCTCGTTCCAGGTCGCGAGCTGTCCGTCGGGTCCGAGGCCGTCAATGACGTCGCCGCTGCTCGGATTCTGTGGATAGCCCTCGCTCGCGAGCACCACCGTCACGGCCGCGCCACGCGGTTTCGCCACGGCGTCGTCGAGGCGTCCCTCGGCGACACGGATCAAGAGCTGGCAGAGTCCCTCGCCGTAGAGCGGGATGAGAACTTCCGTCTCGGGGTCGCCAAATCGCACGTTGTACTCGAGCAACTTCGGACCCTCCGCCGTGAGCATGACGCCGGCGTAGAGGACGCCGCGAAAATCAATACCGCGACGCTGCAATTCGCGCATGGTGGGAGCGATGATGTCGCTCTGGATCTGATCGATCTGCTCGCGACTCAGTTTCTCCATGGGGGCGTACGCGCCCATGCCGCCAGTATTCGCACCGCGGTCCCCGTCGCCGACTCGTTTGAAGTCCTGAGACGTGGTGAGTCCAATGGTGCTCGTCCCGTCAGACAGAGCGTGAAATGAGCACTCTTCACCTATGAGGCCTTCTTCGATCACCACCGTCGTTCCCGCGTCGCCGAAGGAAGCGCCGCTCAGCTTCTCGGTGACGTCGCGACGAGCCTCCTCGAGATCGCTCGTGACCAGGACGCCCTTGCCCGCAGCGAGTCCGTCGGTCTTGATCACGTACGGCGGCTTCATCTCGGAAAGAAACTCGAAGGCCGCTGCTTCGTCGCGAAATGAGCCGTACGCGGCGGTGGGGATGCCGGCCGCGGTGAAGAACTCCTTCATGTACGACTTCGAGCCCTCGAGTTGAGCGCCTACTATTCCCGGCCCTACGACCGTTTTCCCCTGCGCGCGTAAGTCGTCGGCGAGTCCCGCCACCAAGGGTGCCTCGGGTCCAATGACGAAGAGATCGCCGTCCAATTCGGTCGCCGCAGTGGTCACGCACGTGATGCCGTGGGCGGCAATTCCGGCATTCCCTGGGGTAACGACCACCTCAGCGCTCTTCGCCAAGGCCCAGGCGAGCGCGTGTTCCCGTGCGCCCGAGCCCACGACGACACAGCGCATCACGATGGTCGAACGAACTGCTCCCGGCCGGGACCAACGCCCACGACCGAGATGGGCACTCCGATCACGCTCTCAAGGAACTTGATGTAGTTCTGCGCCGCGCTCGGAAGCTCGTCGTACTTGGTGGCTGAGGTGATGTCGCTTTGCCAACCGGGCACGGTCTCGTAGACGGGCGTGACGTCGTGAAGAATCGACTGGTGATAGGGCGGAAAGTCGTAGCGCACGCCGCGAGCTTCGTAACCCACGCAGACCTGGATCTCTTCCAACGTGTCGAGCACGTCGAGCTTGGTGAGGGCGATCTCGGTTAACGAGTTGAGACGCGCCGCCTGACGTGCCATGACCGCGTCGAACCAACCCACTCGACGACGCCGGCCGGTGTTGGTGCCAAACTCCGCACCGCGCTCAACGAGCATCGCGTCGAGTTCGCCGTCAAGCTCGGTGGGAAAGGGTCCCGCGCCCACGCGAGTGACGTAGGCCTTGGCGATCCCGACAACGTCGGTGATGTCGCGCGGGCCGAGGCCCGAGCCGGCGCACGCTCCCCCCGCAATGGGGTTCGACGAGGTCACGAAGGGATACGTCCCGTGGTCGAGATCGAGGAACGTCGCCTGAGTGCTCTCGAGCAGGATCCGCTGGCCGCGATCCAGCGCGTCGTGCACGATGGCGACCGTGTCGCCAATCATCGGGGCGAGCCGAGGGGTCAGTACGTCGAGGTAGAGCTCCGCGATGTCCTTGGCGCTCATCGCGGGACGGTTGTAGATCTTGGTCAAGACGAGGTTTTTTTCCTTCAAGACCACGTCAAGCTTCTCGCGAAATATCTTTGGATCGAGCAAGTCCTGTACTCGAAGTCCCACTCTCGATGATTTGTCGGCGTAGGCCGGGCCGATCCCTCGCTTGGTGGTGCCAAGCGCGTTCTTACCGAGGAATCGCTCGGTCAATCGGTCGAGTTCTTGGTGGTAGGGCATGATCAGATGCGCGTTGCCCGAGAGAACGAGGCGAGAAGTATCAACGCCCTTCTCATTGAGCTGATCGAGCTCGGCGAGGAGAACAGCGGGGTCGACCACCACACCATTGCCAATGACCGGGGTGATGTTGGGATTGAGGATGCCGGCGGGAACCAGTTGCAGCGAGAAGGCTTCGCCGTTGACCACGATCCGGTATCCGGCGTTGTGCCCGCCTTGGTAGCGAACGACGACGTCCATGTCATGAGCCAGAAGGTCGGTGAGTTTTCCCTTGCCTTCGTCACCCCACTGGGTTCCGACTACCACGGTTGCGGGCACTTGACTCCCTCGAGACGGCCTCGTTGCAAGGCAAGTGTACTTTAGAGAAACAAGCGTCTAATTAGGGACGAGTTGCCTGAGTGAGCTCGGCGTGCCACGCTCTTCGACGATAAATTGAATAGAGATTCGTTTCTTCATCGAGCCCTTCCCTGCGACACGTGAGACTGGCCGACGACGAATTCCCAGTTCAATTTCTCGTTGAACTCGAAGTTACCCACAGAATAAGCCGGCAGAATGAGGGATAGGAGGAAAAGGGCACTCCTGAATGCTGTTACATTACGCCTCAATGACTGATACTATCAATCATAAGTACTGTTGAAAGGCGTATTACAATCATGTTATACCGAACTCCAGAGTTGGGCGAAAGAGAACTCGAGGTACTCGGCCTAATCGACGACCTCGCCGAAAAGCTGAGGCTGAGACTTCACGAACCGCATCGATGGTTCGGATCGTTGAGACGCTCTCAATTTGCACGAGCAGTACAGGGCTCAAACAGCATCGAAGGATATGAGGCAGCAGTCGATGACGCCGCCGCTATCGAACTCGGAGAGGAGCCTCTTGACGCCGACGAGGAAACGCGACTTGCCATTAAGGGATACTGCGACGCGCTGACGTATGTCCTACAGCTTTCTTCAGAGCCTGATTTTCATTACGGCGAGCAACTACTACGAAGTCTCCATTTCATGATGACTTCGTACAATTTAAAACTTCGGCCCGGACTTTGGAGAACCGGAGACATCTATGTCCGCAACGACGAGTCCGGCGAGATTGTGTATGAGGGCGCAGACATTGATGACGTCTCATCACTGATGCATGAACTGGTAGGCGACCTCAACGCCGAAAACGAGTGCCCTCTCATCGTTCGCGCGGGAATGGCCCACCTCAATCTGGTGATGATTCACCCTTTCAAGGATGGAAATGGAAGAATGGCTCGTTGTCTGCAAACGCTCGTGATGGCTCGAAACGGTGTCCTGTCTCCCGTCTTTTGCAGCATCGAGGAGTATTTAGGTAGTAATACTCCGGCCTATTACGACGTTCTCGCGAGCGTTGGCAAAGGTGCATGGAATCCTTATGGGGATGCGACTGAATGGGTGCGGTTCATATTGACAGCCCACCTGCGGCAGGCCCGAACATTGCAGATACGAATCAAGGAAAGTGAACGGTTGTGGGGTGACCTTGAACGATTGGTCGAACAGAATCGCCTTCCAGACAGGACGATTTCTCCGCTCTTTGACGCTGCCATGAGATACCGAATACGCAACGCAACGTATCGAGCCATTCTCGATCAATCAGATGAGCAAATTACTGAGCAAGTAGCAGGTCGAGATCTGAAGCAGCTCACTGACAAAGGTCTGCTGACGCCGCATGGAAGTGCTCGCGGGCGTTTCTACACGGCGACTCCCTTACTCGCCGCTCTTCGTCAGGCGATCATCGACGAACGCGATCCTCAAGATGACTCAGATCCCTTTGCCGTTGCCTTGTAGTGAGATCACGCGACAACCGTGACGAAGAACTCGTCTCTCATCGAAACGTAATGATCCCATCGACCGCGTCGACGGTAATGGTGTCGCCCTCTTTGTAGACGCCCTGCAAGACGGCGAGTGCGAGGGGGTCTTCCAGGCGACGCTGGATCACCCGCTTGAGAGGACGCGCGCCGTAGGCCGGGTCGTACCCCTCGGCCGCGAGGGCGTGCGCGGCCGCCGAGGTGACGTTAAGAACGAGGCGACGTTGGGCCAGGCGTTGACGCAGTCGGCCGAGCTGTATCCCGACAATGACCGCGAGGTCGTCCTCATTGAGCGGGCGAAAGCGGATGATGTCGTCGATGCGGTTGATGAACTCCGGACGGAAAAATTCAAGGGGATCGCCGGGCAGGTTGCTCGTCATGATGAAGACGACGTTGGTGAAGTCGACCGTGCGGCCCTGCCCGTCGGTGAGTCGTCCGTCGTCGAGCACCTGCAGCAACAGGTTGTAGACGTCGGGGTGAGCCTTCTCGATCTCATCGAGGAGGACAACCGCGTAGGGACGTCGGCGGATGGCTTCGGTGAGCTGTCCACCTTCTTCGTAGCCGACGTATCCCGGGGGAGCTCCGATGAGTCGCGACACGGCGAACTTCTCCATGTACTCACTCATGTCGAGACGCACCATGGCGTGCTCGTCGTCGAAGAGATACTCGGCCAGGGCGCGAGCCAACTCGGTCTTGCCGACTCCGGTCGGACCGAGGAAGAGGAACGAGCCGATCGGCCGATCCGGGTCCGACAGGCCCGATCGCGAACGACGAATGGCGTTAGCGACGGCCGTGACCGCTTCGTCCTGGCCGACGACACGGCTGTGCAGAAGCTCTTCCATGTGCACCAACTTGTCGACTTCGCCTTCCATCAACTTGGAGACGGGAATGCCCGTCCAACGGCTGACGACATCGGCGATGTCCTCAGCGTCGACCTCTTCTTTGAGAAAGGCACCGTTCGCTTGCAGCTCTTCGAGTTCGCGCGTCGCCTGTTCGATGGTGCGCTCGAGTTCCGGGAGCGTTCCGTAGCGTAGAGCGGCCGCGCCGGCGAGATCGCCCTGACGTTCGAGTCGTTCGGACTCGGCACGGCGATCTTCGTACTCCTGCTTCGCGTTCTGGATCTTGTTGATGGCTTGCTTCTCGGCCTGCCAGCGCGCGGCGAGTTGATCGGACTCTTCTTTCAGCGCGGCGTACTCCTCTTCGAGTGCTTGGCGACGCTCTTTCGACGCGGCGTCGGTCTCGTTTTCCAGGGCCATGCGTTCAATGTCGAGTTGGCGCAGGCGTCGAATGACGACGTCAAGCTCGGTCGGCATGGAGTCGATCTCAATGCGCAGCTTCGAGGCTGCCTCGTCCATGAGGTCAATGGCCTTGTCGGGCAAGAATCGGTTGGGCACGTAGCGCGACGACAGGGTTGCGGCCGCCACGAGGGCGGCGTCTTGGATGCGCACTCCGTGGTGGACTTCGTAGCGCTCTTTCAGTCCGCGCAAAATGGCGACGGTATCGCTCACCGAGGGCTCGCCGACGAAGACTTGCTGGAAGCGGCGCTCGAGGGCGGCGTCCTTTTCGATGTACTTGCGATACTCGTCGAGGGTCGTCGCGCCAATGAGACGCAGTTCCCCTCGCGCGAGGAGGGGCTTGATCATGTTGCTCGCGTCCATGGCGCCCTCGCTGGCGCCCGCGCCCACGATCGTGTGCAACTCGTCGACGAAGCTGATGACTTCACCCTCGGCGTCTTCGATCTCTTTGAGGACGGCCTTCAGGCGCTCTTCGAACTCACCGCGGTACTTGGCGCCGGCGACCATGGACGCCAGATCGAGGGCAATGAGTCGACGATCGCGCAGCGACTCGGGCACGTCGCCCTCGACAATGCGCTGGGCCAGTCCCTCGACGATGGCGGTCTTACCGACACCGGGTTCGCCGATCAGCACAGGATTATTCTTGGTCCGCCGTGACAACACCTGGATGACTCGGCGTATCTCATCGTCGCGGCCAATGACGGGATCGAGCTTGCCGGCGCGCGCGAGGGCCGTCAGATCGCGACCGTACTTGTCGAGCGATTGGAACGTCTCCTCGGGGTTTTCCGACGTGATGCGGGCGGATCCTCGAATGCTGCGCAACGCCGAGAGCAGCACCTCACGGGTCGTGCCCAGTTCGTCGGCGAAGGCCACCAGCACGTGGTCGACCGAGAGGTACTCGTCGCCGAGGTCAGCTCTCAGTTCGTCGGCTTGCTCGAGTCCTTGACGGGTCTCGGGCGAGAGGCCGGGCTGTGAGCCTCCGACGGTGCGCGGCTCGCGCGCGACGCGCTCGTTGAGCGCCGCGGTGATGGCGATCGGATCGAGGTTGGCGGCGACCAGAAGTGGTCGGGCAATGCCGTCGGCCTGGTTGAGGAGAGCGAGCAGCAGGTGCGCGGGCGTGACGTACGGGTTGCCCGCAGCGCCGGCCTGGGTGGTGGCTGCTTGGAATGCTTCGCGCGTCTTTACCGTCCAGCGTTGGGGATCGAGAGCCATCAGCGAGCCTTTCTCTTACCCTTGAAGACAACCGCCAGCGAGTTCTGCACCGGCACGAGGTCTCGTCGATAGTGGCGATGAGTCTGTTCAAGTTTGCGACGCGCTTCGTCCGAGAGCTCCTGGATCTCGCCGTGGAGTGCGTCCACTTGGGCTTCCAGGGCCATGATGCGCTTCACGCCCTCTAAGTTGACGCCCTCGTTGGTGAGCTCTTGAATGCGGCGCAACGCCGCGAGGTCCTCTTCACTAAAGCGTCGAGATCCGCCACTCGTTCGTTCTGGGTGCAAGAGACCACTGCGTTCGTAGTTGCGAAGGGTTTGCGGGTGCACTCCCGCGAGTTCGGCGAAGACCGAGATGACGTAGACGGCGTGCAGCGGGCGATCAGTCACTGGCGACCTCCACCTCGTCGCTGTCGTTGAGCGCCGTTGCCAGCTGTTCGACCAGAGTGCGCTGGTGCTTGGTCAGCTTCTTCGGTACGGCGACACTGACGGTGACGAGAAGATCGCCGCTCGGGCTCTTGCCGTGCGCGGGGACACCGCGGCCCTTTACGCGCATCGTCGTGCCCGGCTGAGTGCCTGCCGGAATCTTCAGGGTGACGGGCTCATCGAGCGTCGGCACCTCGACCGTCGTGCCCAGGATGACTTGGGTGAGAGGAATCTTCACTGTGGTCGTGACGTTGCGGCCCCGTCGGTCGAAGCGCAGATCGGGCGTCACGTGCACGTCGACGTAGAGGTCGCCGGCCGGTCCCCCGTTGGCGCCGGGACTGCCCTTGCTCTTTAAGCGAATGCGCTGGCCGTCGTCGACTCCCGGCGGGATGCGCACGTTGACGCGGCGCGACGAGGGTTCGCGACCCGTGCCGTGACAGGTCGGACAGGCGACGGCGAAGTGGCCACCGCGACCTTGACAGACGGGACAGACGCTCGACATCGCGAAGGGCCCCTGGTCGTCGTTGATGACGCCGCGACCTTGACAGCGTTCACAGGTGACGAACTCACTGCCGGGAGCACCGCCGGTGCCCTTGCACGTGTGACAGGCCTCGTTGGTCGGCAGATTCACTGTCGTGGTGACGCCGTTCACCGCGTCACGAAAACTGAGGTGCAGCGCGGTCTCCAGGTCGGCGCCACGTTGGGGCTGTACGCGCTGACGGCGCGAGTTACCAAAGAGCCCCCCGAAGAGATCGCCGAGGTCGGAGAAGTCGCCGGTTTGAAAGTTGAAGCCACCGGTGCCCTGCCCGCCGAGGCCGCTGGCGGCCGGACCGAGGCGACGCACCTCGTCGTACTCTTTGCGTTTCACGTCGTCACCGAGGACGTCGTAGGCGACCGAGATCTCCTTGAACTTCTCTTCGGACCCGGGGTGCGTGTCGGGGTGGAACTGCTTGGCGAGTTTTCGATACGCGCGGGTGATCTCTTTGTCGGTCGCGCTGGACGTCAACCCGAGGACTTTGTAGTAATCCTTGTCGAACCACTCGCGTTCGGCCACTGCCTACTACCCCAGAACTTTCACCATGGCGGGACGCAGTACAACGCCCTTCCAGCGATAGCCCGCGCGCAGCACGTCGTCGACAATCGGGCCTTGCTCGTCGTCGCCGTCCTCGTGGGGCGCGTGCGCGACGGCGTCGTGCACTTGGGGGTCAAAAGGTACGCCTGCCGCGTCAATTCGTTCGAGCCCCTCCTTGGAGAGAGCATCCAGCAGAAGTCCCCGCGTCTGCGCGAGGGCCTGCGCCTCTTCGCTCTCCTTGTCCGCGAAGTGGGCTTCGGCGTAGTCGAAGGCGTCGAGGGCCGGGAGAAGCTTCACGACAATGTTGCCAGCCGCGCGCGTCGCCGCGTCGTCAGTGGCGCGCGTCATGCGCTTGCGGTAGTTCTCGAAATCGGCCTGGAGGTGTTGCAACGCGTCGAGATACTCGTCGCGCTGGCGTTCGGCCTCGCTGCGATCGTCAAACGCCTCGGTGGCGTCGTCCTGCGACGACGCCACCGGTTCGTTATCTACAACGTCGTCGCTCATTCGTCCACGATCTCCGCGTCGACGATGTCGTCGTCGTCGCCGGCCGGGGCGGCGGGCTCGTTCATGTTCGACTTCGCCGCCTCTTCGTAGAGACGCTGGCTGAAGCCCTGGCTCGCGGTGAGCAACTTCTCGGTCGCGGCCTTGATGGCCTCGAGGTCGGTGCCCGCGAGAGTTTCCTTCAACGAGGTCAGTGCGCCTTCGACGTCCTCACGCTCGCTGCCCTGGAACGACTCAGCCTGATCCTTCAGCAACTTCTCGGTGGAGTACACCAGTCCGTCGGCGTTGTTGCGCACCTCCGCCTCGTCACGACGCTTGCGGTCGTCTTCGGCGTGGGCTTCGGCGTCACGAACCATCCGGTCGATCTCCTCTTTCGAGAGAGACGATCCACCGGTGATGGTCATCGACTGGGTCGCGCCCGTTGCCTGGTCCTTCGCCGAAACGTGGACGATGCCGTTCGCGTCGATGTCAAAGGTGACTTCGATCTGGGGCACGCCGCGCGGCGCCGGTGGGATGCCCACCAGTTGGAACTTGCCGAGCGTCTGGTTGTAGGACGCCATCTCGCGCTCACCTTGGAGGACGTGCACTTCGACCGAAGGCTGATTGTCGTCGGCCGTCGTGAACGTCTGGGACTTCTTGGTCGGGATGGTGGTGTTGCGCTCGATGATCTTGGTCATGACGCCACCCTTGGTCTCAATACCGAGCGACAAGGGGGTCACGTCGAGAAGAAGGATGTCCTTTACGTCGCCCTTCAACACGCCGGCCTGGACGGCGGCGCCGATGGCCACCACTTCGTCGGGGTTCACGCTCTTGTTGGGCTCTTTGCCGGTCACCTTGATGACGAGATCTTGGACCGCGGGAATACGCGTCGAGCCACCGACCATGATGACGTGGTCGATCTTGTCGAGGGTGAGGCCCGCGTCCTTGATTGCTTGGTCGAATGGACCACGGCACTTGTCAACCAGGTCGGCGGTCAGTTCGTTGAACTTGGCGCGCGTCAACTTGATGTCGAGGTGCTTGGGGCCGTCGGCCGTCGCGGTAATGAAGGGCAGATTGACCGTTGTCTCTTGAACGGCGGACAGCTCGATCTTGGCCTTCTCCGCGGCTTCCTTCAAACGCTGGATGGCCATTTTGTCCTGCGAAAGATCGACACCTTCGGTGTCCTTGAACGTCTTCACGAGCCAGTTCATAACGGCGTCGTCCCAGTCGTCACCACCGAGGTGCGTGTTACCCGCGGTCGACTTCACTTCGAAGACACCGTCGGCGATCTCGAGCACGGAGACGTCGAACGTCCCTCCACCGAGGTCAAAGACCAAGACGGTCTGCTCGGCAGGACCCTTGTCGAGGCCGTAGGCCAAGGCGGCCGCGGTCGGCTCGTACACGATGCGCAACACTTCGAGTCCGGCGATCTGGCCGGCCTCTTTGGTCGCGGTGCGCTGGGCGTCGTTGAAGTACGCCGGCACCGTGATGACGGCCTGAGTGACGGTGTCACCGAGGTAGGCCTCCGCGTCACGCTTCAACTTCTGCAAGATGCGCGCCGAGATCTCCTGAGCGGTGTACTTGGTGCCGTCGATGTCGACGCTCCAGTTTTCGCCCATGTGGCGCTTGACGGACCGGATGGTCCGGTCAGGGTTGGTGATCGCTTGACGCTTGGCGACCTCGCCGACCAGCACTTCGCCAGTCTTTGAGAAGCCCACCACCGAGGGGGTGGTGCGGCTGCCTTCGGCGTTGGGGATCACGACCGGCTCTCCCGCCTCGAGCGCGCTCACCACTGAGTTGGTCGTACCGAGGTCGATACCGACTGCCTTTGCCATGAAAAACTCCTTATTTCGGTCTCTGGACCGCCGGTACGTCCGGGCCGCCAGAATTCATACCTCCAATAGTACAGAGTTGAGCCTCTGCTTGTCAAGAACAATTATAAGGTGAGTATTAAGTAAGAATAAAACCGTATTTTTAATGGTCTCTAGCCCGCCATTTCGAAAAAGCTTCGCAGCACTACCATTTGGACGTGCCCGATCTCGTCCTCCTACGCCACGGTCGCTCCGAGTGGAACGACCTCAACCTCTTCACCGGCTGGCAGGACGTTGATCTCTCCCCGGCCGGCGAGGCGGAAGCTCGAGTGGCCGGGGAACTCCTGGCGGCCGAGTCCGACCTGGACCTTCGGGTCGTGCACA
>JBAQZL010000061.1:0-29206 GCA_049790955.1 Acidimicrobiales bacterium | reverse complement strand
GTTCCAGTGAGACCGGTCACCGATCCGGTGCCGCTTGTCTGGCTGAAGGTCACGGCGCCGTTGTAGCTCGCGACAGTATTGCCGTTAGTGTCCTCAAGTGTCGCCGTGGCAACGCAGGTTCCCGTTGAAATAATGCTCGTCGTGCATCCGGAAAGCACAATCTGGGAGGCGGGGCCCGGGTTAATGGTCTCCACCTGGGTCCCCGAGGACGGTACGCCCCCGGTGACCGACACGGTGATTGTGTCACTGCCCGAGGTGGAGTCAACCAGATATGCCGTCACTGCCGAGTTATTCGCCGGAAGAGTGACGGTCGTTGCCGCCGTTCCACCGGTAGAGGCCGTGTAGAAAGACGTTCCCGAGATCGGCGACACGGCCAGATTAACGGTGATCGCTGAGGAACTGGTTGTGGCGTTGCCGTTCGCGTCCTCGAGTGTGATCGTGAACGGGTTTCTCGTGGAGGTCGACGCCGTTGCGGTGAAGGGTAGGGAGGTAATGACGAGCTTGTTGGGCGCGCCCGGCGTGACACTGAAGGTATCGCTAGCGGACGTGAAGCCATCTCCGACGGCGTCAATGACGACCGTTCCGACCTTATTTCCGGTCAACGTCACGTTCGCTACGCCGCTCGTGAAGGCCGTCGTGCCAGTGAGGCCGGTGACAGACCCGGCTCCGGAGTTCGTCTGGTTGAACGTCACGGCGCCGTTGTAGTTGGTCACGGTGTTGCCGTTCGAGTCTTCGAGAGTGGCCGTGGCGACGCAACCCGTCGCCGAGGGCAACGAGGCCGTGCACCCGCTCAGTACCACCTGGCTCGGGGCGCCAAAAGTCACATTGAACGTCACGGCCCCGGAAGTAAAGCTGTCACCGACCGCGTCAATAACGACTGAACCGGCCTTATTCCCGGTCAACGTCACGTTCGCCACACCGCTCGTGAAGGTCGTCGTACCTGTCAGACCCGTGACCGATCCGCCACCACTGTTTGTCTGGTTAAAGGTGACACCGCCGTTGTAGCTCGTGACGGTGTTCCCGTTCACGTCCCCGAGGGTGGCCGTCGCGACACAGGTGGCGTTCGAAGCAATGGTCGATGAACAGCCAGTGAGGATGACTTTGTTGGCCGGGCCGGGGGTAACGATAAACGTCACGCTTCCGGAGGTAAAGCCGTCGCCGACCGCATCAAGGGTGACGGAACCGGCCTTGTTACCGGTCAAAGTGGCGTTCGCGACGCCGTTCGTGAAGACCGTCGTCCCCGTGAGACCGGTCACCGATCCGCCACCGGCGTTGGTCTGGTTAAAGGTCACTCCGCCGTTGTAGCTCGTGACGGTGTTTCCGTTCGCGTCCTCGAGGGTGGCCGTCGCGACACACGTGGTCGTCGACGCGATGTTCGCCCCGCAGCCGCTGAGGACAACTTGAGTGGCCGGCCCAGGGGTAACTATGAACGTCAGGCCGCCGGAGGTAAAGGTGTCGCCGACCGCGTCAACGGTAACCGAACCGACTTTATTTCCGGTCAATGTCACGTTGGCCACGCCGTTGGTGAAGTTCGTGGTGCCAGCCAGACCGGTCACCGAACCACCGCCGCTGTTGGTCTGGTTAAACGTCACGGCGCTGTTGTAGTTCAAGACGGTGTTTCCGTTCACGTCTTCCAAGGTGGCCGTCGCGACACAGGTGGTCGTCGACGCAATACTTGACGGACAGCCGCTGATCGCGACGTGCGTCCCCGGTCCAAAGAAGATAACGGACGTTGTTGGAGTGATCGAGACTCCGTCGGTGAAGTCAGTGGCTCCATAGGTCACAGACTCGGGCGTCGAGTCGGACACCGTGAAACTGGCGACGCCCCAAGAGTTCGTGGTGATGGGATTCGTGGCAATAACGGAGTTTCCGCCGGCCGTCGTCAGAGTGACACTCTTTGATGGGTCGACGTTGCCCCACGCGTCGACAAGCGATACCGTCACCGTTGAGTACGTTGATCCGTTCGCGCTCACCGAGGCAGGAGAGGCTGAGATGGTCGAGGCCGAGGCGGAGGCCGGTCCGGGCCCCGAGGGAGTGAAACTAGTACTGGTCGCCGATGACAGCCCGCTGGCGGTGGCCGTCATGGTGTACTGGACCGTATCGAGCCCCCCGAAAGCGCAGCTCGTCACTTCAGTTACGCCTTGAACGGCGGTCAGGTTCGAACATGAGCTCAGGGTTCCACCCGACGTACCCAGCGTGATGGTCGCGGACGAACCTGTCACGTTGCCCCCGGAGTCTTCGATGTCGACAACCGGTTGGGTGGTGAATGCCGAGCCGGCAAGACCAGCGACCGGTTCAGTTACGAAAACCAGCTTGGTCGCCGTTCCCGAGGCCGTTGGAGAGAAGACGCCACTCGTGGCGGTGAGGGATCCCTGAGTCGCGAGGAGATAGTACCCAGTACCGACAATGCCAGCGAAATTGCAGGTCTGGACCGTCACGACGCCTTCGTAGGGCGTCAGGCTGGTGCAGAGTTGGAGCAGTCCCGCCGCCGTTCCCGACGAGTTCACCGACGCCAGCGTGATGGCCGTCGACGATGCCGTCACCGTATTGCCGTTGACGTCTTCGACAGTAATGACTGGCTGGGTCTCCAGTGTTGTCCCCGAGACGCCGGCAACCGGCTGAGTCGTAAAGATCAATTTGGAGGCGACATTGGTGATGTTAAAGGACGCGCTCGTCGTGGACGAGAGGCCCGGTGACGACGCGCTAAGCGTAAGTCCGTTGCCGTAGGCGCTCCCGCCGCAGCCTGAGAATGACGCCGAGCCGCCCGAGGCGTTCACCGGGTTCGCGCCGCATCCTCCCAGAGAGCCGTGGCTGATGGTTAGGGTGACTGACGCTGACGACGACGTCACCGAGTTGCCAAAAGAGTCTTCCAGCGTGACGACGGGCTCCGTCGCGAACGTGGCCGGCAGCGTCGCGCTCGCTGAACCCGTGGGCTGGGTCGAGAAGACGAGTTGGCTGGCCGATCCCGAACCCGTGACCTGAATGGTGGTGCTGGTGGCAGGACTGGTCGGGACGGAGTTCGTTGCCGTCGCCGTCAGGGTATAGGGAGTCGCGAGATAGACACCTGAGATGGCGTTGTAGTAGTAGGCGCCGGCAAAATCACAACTCGTAAAGGTACCTTTGCCGTTGGTCACGGTGAGCGCAGAGCAGTTGGTAAGACTGCCGCCTGAAGCCGAGAGCGTGATCGTCCCGCTCCACGACGAGTCCAATGTTCCGCTTCCGGTCTCCGCATACACGATCGGTTGCGTCGTCAAAGCGGAACCCGAGGCGCCGGCCACGGGCTCCTGGTGAAACACGAGGTAGTCGGCAGAGGCGCTCACCGTAAAGTTCGCGCTGTCGAAGGTGCCCGAAAAATCACCGTCCGTCGCTTGAATCGCGTAGGTACCCGACACGCTCACGGTGCAACCACTAAAGGTGACGACGCCCACTGTCTCGACTCCCGAGCACCCCTCCAGCTCAGCGCCATTCGTCACGGGCGCGTAAGTGGGCCCTGGCCCGACGAGCGACAACAGCACGGGCGAAAGATCGTCCAGGACGGTGTTGCCAATACTGTCCTCGACCGTAACTTTCGGCTGCGTGGCGAGAAGCTGACCGGTCGATCCACCCGAGGGCTCGGTCGTGAACTTCAGTTGGCTGGCGGCCCCGTAGATCGCGGTCGTCTGGGAACCGGTCACTGTGTCCAAAGGCGAGTCGACAACGAAGCTGTTGGTAAAGGTTTGGCTGTTCGTGGTATCGGTGACACTGATCGTGACGAGCAGTGGCTGTCCGGCCACGCAGGCGGTAGAGAATGAGTTGGATGACTGGACCTCGTACTGGATGGGGTTCGAGGCGGCGAATGTGGCCGTAAATCCCGTAGGGACACTGAAGGCCGGCGAGGTGGAACCGAACGTTGCGTTTTCGAAGTTCTGAAAGACGGAAGGACAAGTGAACAGCGACGGGGTTGCCTGAATGTCGGCGATGACTTCTTGGGAAATACTGTCGAGCGCAATACCCGTCGCCGAGAGTTGGCGGTGATCGGCCGATGCCGATATTGACGTGCCAAAGGCGATGATGAGCGCCACCGAAGCCATCCCGAGCACCACCAGCGCCATGAGAATCTCGATGAGGGTGTCGCCAGACTCACTGCGGCGCCGATCTTTGCGTATCGTCGCGCGACCACTCCTGGTGATGGCGCGACCGGGTGACTGACTCCGCTCGACCTCGCCAGTTCCAACCACCCGCTTCGACATCAGAAAAGCAGCCCCAGGGAGATGCCTTCGAGGCCCGTGCCCACCATGGTGATTGTCATAGACGTCGGTTGGAGAGCTTCGACCATGAGAGTCCCCGTCTTCGTGCCATTCGAATCGCCGTCGCAGACAATCGTGGTCGCCGGTGATTGCGCAAAAAACTGGGTCGACGTAACGGGTGTCGTTCCTGAACTGTTCGTGTACGAACCTGACACGCCCGCGCCACTGTTGCAGGCGTTACCAATGGGATCCGAGGCGTCTTCGGAGGGCTCATTGTTGGGGATGTCATACATGGGCTGATTCGACGTCCAGGTAATCGACTCGCCACCGTCAGTTGACTCAGCGTCCGCACTCACGAACTCCCACCCCGTCGCGACATTCCCGTCAGGGGCAATCACGGTGATGTCGGAGATTTGGATGGTGGTGACGCCGCCCCACGTGTTGGCCACCTGCGGGCCACTGCCGTTGTCGGTAATTGAGCACGTCGACGAGTCACCCTCGCACGATTGATAGAGCGCTGCGTCGCCGGGCACGTCGCTATAGAAAGGGACTCCGTTGATCTGATTGCCGAGAAAACCGTCTGTCCACGTAGGCAGGGCCGAAGGCTCCACCGGTGCTCCCGTAATGGATATGCAGAAATACAGCGTTGATCCGCCGGGCAGAGGAACAGACAGCTCCACGCATCCCTGGCGGGCCGCAACCATGAGCGCACCGTTGTTGGCGGACAGCGCAGAAAAGTCGACGAGACAAAGCGCGGAAGCATACGTGCCGGACCCGGTCGAGGCGTAACCACATCCGGCGTTCGCCGACGAAGTAATGGGAACGTAATTGTCGGACGGCAAGTTCGCTGCCGGCGGTGTGGCGACCAGCGTGTAGGTGTATCCCTTCGAGGCGCCGGGTGTGTTGGTTCCGGGCTCGGTTATGGGAAACGTGACACTCGTGACCACGTTGGTGGCGACCCAGCCGCCTGATGCCGCGTTCGCGCTACTGACGGGCAAGATGACGATAAGCGGCGTCGTTAACTCGTTCGCGACGAGGCTCGCCGCGAGGTTTGTTGAAAGCACCGTGGACGAGGTCACCGGGGTGATCGGGGACTGGGTCGAAGTGACGTTGGTGCACTCCTGGCGCACAAGGGAGTATGTCGTGGTGGATCCGCTGGTGACTGGAACGGTCATGTAGGACACGACCGTCTCGAACACGTTGGTGGTGGGGTTCTCGTTCCACTCGAGACCCAGGATCTGAAAACCCGTACCGCATTGCGGGCTGTTGGTGGACTGGGTCGTGATGTACTGCGCGCTTTGAACGTCATTGCGAAAGCTCGCTTGCACGACTTGGGAGTCCGCTGAGTCCGCTAGTCGGTTCGAAACCCCCGCCTGCAGCGAAAGAACCGTCATGAGTCCTAGCGCCAGCGCTCCCACGATTAGCGGTGACACCACGCACACAATCATGAGTTCAAGGAGAGTGAAGCCGCCTTCGTCGCGATTTCGGACGCGACGCGCCACGGGACCGCCTGTGCCGGCAGCGCCTCGGCCGAAGGGCCCGACACTCCAGCGCACGTTGAATCGGCGCCGCCGTGAAATTGCTATTAGCTCACCTTCACCTGGTTGTAAATGCCGTACATCGCCGATATGAGGGCCACCGCCACAAAGCCAACGACCACGCCCATGAAAATGATGATCGCGGGCTCGAAGAGAGCGGTCGCTCTATCGAGCTTGGTCTCGAGTTCGCGGTTGTAGTACTCGGCCGCAACATCGAGTTGCTGGTCAAGCGTTCCGGTCTCTTCTCCGACTCGGAACATCTGTCGCGCGGCACCCGGGAAAAGACCGCTGCGAGCGATCGGCCCGGCGAGACCTTGGCCCTCCATCATGGCTTCGCGAATCTCGTCAAGCGCCTTGTGATACACCGCGTTGTTGGCCGATTCCGCGGTGACCGCCATGGAACGCGGCAAGTCGACGCCAGCCTTCAGCATGGAGGACAGGATGCGGCACGTCCGCTCGAGGATCGCGGTCTGGGTGAGATCGCCGACAACCGGCAGTTTCAGCATCACGGCGTCGATCCGCGCGCGACCCCCTGGGGAACGGCGCATCGCGATGAACCCGCCTACCACGATGATCGTTACGGCCGCTTCGGCGTACCACCAGTGCAGTATGAACGCCGATGTGCTCATCATTATTCGCGTGATGAGAGGCAACTTGGCGCCGAGAGACTTGAAGAAGACTGTAAATCGCGGGAGCACGAAGACGGTGAGCACAAGTACGGTCACAACAGACATGCACGCGACGACCGCGGGGTAAATCAAGGCTGCGGTGATCTTGGATTTCGCCTTCGTGTCGCGTTCGATGTAGTCAGCGAGCTGATTCAACACTGCATCCAAGTTTCCGGTCAACTCCGCCGATTCAAGAATGCCCACGTAGAAATTCGGAAACGCTTCCGGGTGCGCCGCGGCGGCGGCAGCGAACGTGTCGCCGGCGCGCAGACTGTCAATTACCTCACGCACAATGCCGCGCAGCAGCTTGTTCTGGGTCTCCTCGACAATGACTTCGAGCGCCTCCATGATCGGAATACCGGCCTTCATGAAGACGGCCAGTTGACGAGTGAAGTTCATGACGTCCGAGCGCGGAACCTTCTTCTTCGTAATCTCAAACTTGAGAAGGCTTCCTTTGGTTGAGACGTCAAGAGGCTGGAGTCCGCGCTCGAGAAGAAGCATGTGGACCGCGCCGCTCGATAGCGCGGTTTCCACGCCCGACACCTTTTTGCCCATTTCGTCGATGGCGCTGTAGCGATACGCGGTCGTCGAGTCCGACTTTTTGCGACCCAAGCCGAACGCGATTGCCTGCTTTGGAGCGTCCTCCTTCGCCCTCTTCAGGGCCTCTTTATCGGCCTTGGTCTTCGTCGCCTTCGCTGGCTTCGGCGCCTTCGGTTCTTTGTCTTTGCTGAGGATGCTCATAGGGCGTACACGCTTCGAATCACTTCGGCGACCGTCGTAATATCCTGGTTCACGAGGGCAATTGCCTCTTGGCGCAGGGTACGCATGCCTTGTTTCATTGCCATATTGTGTAGCTCCTCTTGGGTAGCCCATCCGACGATGAGTCGCTTGATTTCGGGGGTCATGACCAGCAGTTCATAGACACCGATGCGGTCCTTGTAGCCCGTGTCGCTGCAGAAGTTGCAGCCCGAGCCGTAGTAGAAGACTTCTTTCGCGCCCATTTCAGCGGCGACCCCGCTCTCCATGTAGAACTCGCGCTCGTCGTCACTCAACGTGTACGTCGTCTTGCACGAAGGGCAGATCCGTCGTAGGAGGCGCTGGCCGACAATGGCGAGAACTGACGAGGCGACCAGGAACGATTCAATGCCCATGTCGAGAAAGCGGTGCAGAGCCGACACCGAGTCGGTGGCGTGCATTGAGGAAATCACAAAGTGGCCAGTCAGCGCGGACTGTACCGCCACCCGGGTGGTCTCGACGTCACGGATCTCACCCACGAGGATGACGTCAGGGTCCTGGCGCAAGATTGATTTGAGGCCCGTCGCGAAGTTCAGCCCGGCCTGTTCGTTGGTCTGAATCTGGTTGATGGTGGGAAAGACGTATTCCACCGGGTCTTCTATGGTCATGACGTTCAAAGTCGGGTTGGAGACCTCGCTCAGAGTGGCGTAGAGGGTGGTCGTTTTGCCACTTCCCGTCGGGCCGGCGCAGAGCACCATGCCGAAGGGCGAACGCACGAGCTTGGAGTAGGTGGCGTGGGTGTCTTTCGGCATGCCCAAGTCGTTCAGTTTGAAGACCGAGCGCGTCTTGTCCAGGATTCGCATGACGCAGTTCTCGCCCATGATCGTGGAGACGGTCGCCACGCGGACGTCGACTTCGCTTCCGTCGATGGTGATCGTCAACTGACCGTCTTGGGGACGCCGACGCTCGACGATGTTCATGTTCGCCATGATCTTGATGCGACTAACGAGACCTGGTCCGATCGCGATCGGCAGTTGGAGAATTTCTTTCAACGCTCCGTCGATGCGGAAACGTACTCGTACGAAATCTTCGGACGGTTCGATGTGAACGTCCGAGGCGCGGTCGCGCATCGCCTGAGTCAAGATGCGGTCGACGACTTGGACAACCGGTGCGTCATCACTAACGACCTCGACCTCGGTCACTGCACCAACTGATTTCTTTCGCGCACCTTCGACGGCTTCGAAAGCTTGGACCAACATGCCAACACTTCCGATGGCGCGGTAGTTACTGTCGATCGCCCAAGTGATGTCGCTCATCGGCGCGATCATCAAACTGACGTTGCGCTTCGACGTCGATGACAAGAGGCTGCGCAGTTCGTCGCTCGGTTCGGCGACAGCTACGAACAGTCCGTCCCCTTCCAATCGAACGGGAATGGCCAACTGTTCGCGCGCCATCGCTTCGGGAATGAGTGAGATCACCCCCGGGTCGACATTGTCGCGGCGCAAGTTCACGACGACGAGTCCGAAGAATCCCGCAAGAGCCTCGGCCAAAGTCTGGGCGTCAAGTGCGCCCATGTTCACGAGAAGCTCACCAAGTTTGCCCCCGGTCTCGCGCTGTTGGGCGAGGGCCTGCTCGAGCTGGTCTCCTGTAATCAGATTTTTCTCCTGAAGAAGGTCACCGAGTCGTCCCTTGTAGGCCGTCGGCATCGTGCGGGTTGCGACCGACGGAGAGTTCGGGGGCTTCGGGCCATCAGCCACCAGGACGGATCCGCCACTGCGCTCAGCGCCTCCGTTCGCGCCATCTTCTATGGGTCCTTCATTGGGGGGAGGAGCTTTTTCGGACTTCCTCTTGAACGCCACTAGTTACCTCTCTGAGATTCGACAAAAACTACGGGATTAAACGTAGTTCTGATGTATATAAACCAATTGCCATAATTTTCACACACATGCATCATTTTTCTTGTCATTTCGATAAAAGAATTCTCTTGCCCGAAAAATCCGTGCAGAAACCCCCACTCATTTACGTCATGGCAGAACCAGCGCGGTGAGCGTAAAGCAGGCCTCCGCTGGTAATTAAGACCACTACGGTCCTGGCCGACACTTCGTGAACTCTGTAAAAGCATTGCCCTTGTCATTTCTATACGCATTTCTGTTAGTACTACGTGAGCATCCTCGGGCGTCCGAAGAGGTATCCCTGCCCGAGCATGCCGGCTTCGCCAAGCGGAACTCCGAGTTCTCGGAGTTTGTTCGCTTCAGCGTCGGTTTCAATTCCTTCGGCAATCAACGTGGTCCCGCTTTGAGCGGCAAAGTGGCACATGCCGGCGATCATCGCCTGGCGCGCGGGGTTGGTGTCGATGTCGCGCACCAGCGATATGTCGAGTTTCACAAAGTCGGGTTGAAGCTCGAGGATGTGACTCAAACTCGTGTAACCAGCACCCGCGTCATCGACGGCGAGTTGACAGTTGCCAATCTCACTGAGCGCCCGACGAATAGCCGTGTAGTTCTTGATCTGCGCGTGCTCGGTGACCTCGATGACCAGGGGGCGGGTAACACCATCGACAACTTTGGCGGCGTGACCATCAAGGAGCGAGGCCGGTGAGAAGTTAAGGCTGAGCCATATATCTGGTCCCAGCTCGCTCGCGGCGTCGAGTGCGGCTTCTGCGCACAGTGCTTCGAGTTCACTACCGAGGCCAATCGAGTGCGCCTGGAGGAAACGCTGATCGGGAGCTTCACCATCGTCGAAGCGAGTCAGTGCCTCGTAGCCAACAACGGTTCCACTCTCGAGTTCGACGAAGGGTTGGAAGACCGGATGAAAGCTTCGGTTCTTCATTATCTTGAGCACGTTCGATCGCAGCGATTCCTTCTTGGAGAAGACATCCGCCTCCGCGCCAAAAAGTGCCCCGGCGTATGAACCGAGTTCCTCAAAAACTGCGAGTCGCGCATTCATCGACTCGGGGCCCTCTTCCGCCTTTGTGGCCAGAGCCAAGATCCCGACCAACTGACCTTCCCAGCGAATCGGCACGTTGCCAATTGCTGTAAATCCACCCCGCACCATGCGCGCGGTCACCCCGTCAGGGGAAATGACTCGATATTGACTGAGATCGATCCACCACGCTCCGGCCTCGGTGCGCTCAATCAAGAGCTCGGGGTTCTGGAACTCCAAAACCACGCCGCTGGTGGCCCCTCCGAGCTCGTCGCCCCCAGTTCCAATGGTCAAAAGAGTGCCGTCTCCCTGCACCAAAACCATCAACGCCGCGTCAATATCCACCAGATTGGCCGTTGCCCGGCAAAACGCTTCAGCCGTTTCGTGCAAGGAATCTGCCCGACGAACGTCCTGCATAATGTCCAGAATGTCCAGGCGGTCGCGCTGCTCGCGGGTGCGGTTGGTTTCGAGGCGCCGCTCGACCGTCAGGTCGCGCTTTACGGCAACGTAGGCCATAAGTCGACCTTCGGGGTCATGAATTGGCGAAATCGTGGCGTCCTCTTCGAAGAGTTCTCCGCTTTTTCGTCGGTTGATCATGGTCCCGTGCCAGGTCTGACCCCCGAGCAGATGCGCCCACATGACCTGAAAGAACGTGTGATCGTGGAGCTCGCTTTGCAATATGCGAGGATTTTCCCCCAAAAGCTCTTCCAGGGCGTATCCACTAGTGCGAACCGAGGACGGGTTGGCGTACAGCATGGTCCCCGCGGGGTCAGTTATAAGAATTGACTCGCTGGCCTGATCAATCGCCTTGGACAGAAGAGCCTGGTCCTTCAGGGATTGGACAAGGCGTTCGTGGTCGCGCAGGCGCTTTATACCAAAGCCCAGCTCCTCTGCGAGGTCCTTTAATACGTCGACAACGTGGCCATCAAAGGCGTTTGGGTCAACGGCGTAGACCTGGAGGCTGCCATCAATCGTGCCTTGCACGTGGACCGGCAAAGCGATGCACGACTGAAATCCGTGCACCGTTGCCTGTCCCAGCCAGGGGGTGAATTTGTCACTGTCGGCCATGTCGGTGATGACCGCCGCCTCTTCAGTGCGGATAGCGGTCCCCGTGGGACCGCGGCCGCGTGGACCGGTGCTCCAGTCCACTTTGATGGCGTCAACGTAGTCGTGGTGCTTACTGCTCGAGGCGACCTTGATGATGCTGTGAGCCTCGTCATCCACTCGGCGGGCGTACCAGGCGAGGGCGTAGCCGCCTTCGTCGACCGCTGCCTGGCACATCTCAACAAGGAGGTCTTCTTCACTTTCCGAGCGCACAAGTACTTGGCTGCCCGCGGAGAGCGTGTTTGCTGCGCGCTGGGCGGCGACCTCACTTTGACAGTCCCGTAGTGATACGACGCTGCCGACAATATTACTGGCGGCTCCACGCGCAGGTTGTGCTCGCACGCCCATCCAACGAAGGTCGCCGTCAGCGGTGCGGAGGCGAAACTGAGCGCGCCCGATCTTCTGGCCCGACAAGATCTGCTCGTGACGTTCGCTGAGTTCTGCGGCGTCTTCCTTGGCAACGAGGTCGACGGCGCGAGTCCCCAGTAGAGAGTCGGGAGCCCATCCGAGGACTTGGTACACCGAGGGCGAGACCCACTTGATGACGCCGTCGAGATCCGTCTCGTAGACGACGTCGCTGGAGTTCTCCGCAAGCAGTCGAAAGTGCGACTCGGACTTCGCGAGAGATTGACGGGTCGCGACTTCTGCGTCGATGCTGCGAAGCCCCACAACGATCGCAACGATCAGATCGTCACGCGCGCGGATCGGTTTGGCCGATACCGACATCCAGTGCAAGTCGCCCGCGGGCGAGCGATACCGCGCTTCGATCGCACCAGGATTTTCTCCTGCCAGAACCTGTCGACGGTGTTCCGCAACGAGTTCGTGATCTCCATCAAAGATTAAGTCAAAGATCGAGCGTCCATGGAGATCCTCGGGGCGCCACTCACGAATTTGGCTCGAGGGCGATATCCACTGAATCCGTCCGTCGAGGTCCGCTTCGAAAACAATGTCCGACGCGTTCTCTGCCAAGAGGCGATACTTCTCGAGAGCCTGCGCTCGATCAGTGACGTCGCGCCAGGTGTAACTGAGTCCGTCGCCCACCTTGAGCGCGCGCACGTCACAGTGACGTTCGGAGTTCCAGATCTCGTTGTAATAAGTCGAGTCATCGAGGATCAAGGGCTCGCCACTCTCGAGGGCGTGGACGTAGACCTCGAACGTGCCCGAGCTGCGAAGTCCCGGAAGAATGTCGAGCAGACGCGCACCGATCATCTTTTCGCGCGTCGAGTTGTTGTACTGAATGGCCGCATCGTTGGCGTCAGTGAAGATGAAATCGATAACCCGACCGTCCTCGTCGCGCACAGCTTCAAAGATGACGTGGGGGTCCATGAGTGAATCCAGCGTGGCGTCGAGACGAGCGCGCTCAAGTTTCAGCTGAGCGAGTAATTCCTCACTCGTCTCGTAGCGGTTGCGATGCACGCCTTTGGACGCAGAGTTAGGAGTCGCGATGTCTGGTTCTTGGTGTTTCAGCGACATGCCCCTCCTTGAAAGCCTTTAGCAAGGTGTTCGTTCCGTTTTGAAGTATGACGGAGCCACCTCTACGCACCCCCAACGAGCCCTCAACGGTGTCACCTGATTGCGCGACGGTGATTAAAGAGACATGTCGGCGTCGACGCACATCGAGACGCCGCACTCCGCGACGCCGTGCACGAACACGTGCCGCAATCCAGACATTGTTATACGTGCGACGACACCGGCGTAGCCCGTCGCGCCGGTGAGACCAACGGAAGGGAGAGCTACGAGTACGCGGGGTTGATCGTGTCGGCGTTGGGGACAGACGGATGCAGTATGCCCGCCGGCCCTTGACCAAAAATGCGCAAAATATTGTTCGTGATCGTGCGCAGTGTTGACGCCGCACACCGTGACGGCGTGCACGAACGCAAGTCACCAATCCATACGTTGTTGCCAGTGTCGATGACACCGGCGTAGCCCGTCGCGCTAGTGAAGTAGACCATGTCCGAATAGCTCTCGCCGTTCCACCTCGATCCGCTGACCGTTGCATCGCCCGTTGATATTGGCGAGTGCGCCAGGATCTCAACGTTCGAAGGAGATCCTGGAATCACGTGATCAAAGTCCGAACCAATGACACCTGCCAATGTCGATCCGTTCTGCAGCCCCGCGCCACGAAAGACCCATGACGATGCGTCGCTAATCACCATGGAAGCTCTTACACCCGGCTCAAGGTAACCGCTGTACTCCTCACCAATCTGACTGATCGGTGACCACTCGGCGGGCGGGCTCTCCCACGTGTTGCCCGTCACTTGCATTGGACTGCCGACAACGTTCAGTGGATCTTCCGCGCTGTCTCGATAGTCGACCTCTTCGCGATCAGCGCCGAGCGGAGATGATTGAAGACGCACGTGTCGCACCATCGCGGCCGCACCGAAGTAGACGACGTTCACGCCACGCGCGACGGCGTCGCGTACCGCTATGCGCTCCGAGTATGTCCACGACTCGTCGTGGTCGAGCGACAGCAGCACCTTGTGGTGTTGCAGTAGTCCCGGGTACTCGCTGAGAGTGATGTCCGATATATAGGTGACGTCCAGACCTTCTCTCTCCATCAGTTGGACGAGTGGATACTCGTTGGTCAGAAAGTCCGATGCACCGTCGCCGGTGTCGTACGGCCGATCGAAGGAAACGACGCGAGCTCGGTCGCACGGCGGATAGGACATGTCGTCGATGATGCACGCGCCCTCGCCCTTGTAATACGAGTAGCCGCCGTACGTGTTCCACCCTTGTTCGACCAGCGAACGATTCATGATCACGTAAGCGGCCGTGCTCGACGGGTCCCAGATGGTCAGAGGAATGTAACTCGCGGCGCGCTCTCCCACGATGAGTTTGATGAGATAGTCACCGGGAACGAACACTGACGTAACGGGCATCACAACGGAAGGATGCCAATCGGCGCAACTCACCATGTTCGTCGCAGTCGAGAGCATGCACGCCGGCTGCGCCACCGCGAGCTCCACGGGCGACGACCATATCTCACGAGCTCCGAGACCCTGGTACCAGCCCATCCGGTACGCCACCGCGCGGAAGGTGTCGGCATGCGAGTCGACGTAGAGAGTGACGTTCTGACCTTCTTGCGCGTAGGTGCGATTAGCGAAGCCCTGAACGACCGTCGGCGATACGTTGCCGTTAATCCTCCATGACGTCGTTCCTGGAAGTCGATTCTCCGCGATGATCGTCGAGGACTCGATGCCGTTCGGGCCCAGTGTTGTCGTTGGCGTAGTTGGGATTGTTGTCGGTACCGTTGTTGGCGGCGACGTGGTGGTCGTTGTCGACGTTGTAGTGGTCGCATTCGTGGTCGTGGTTGACGAGCCGGAAGCCGCTCTGATCGGAATGATCGTCGCAGCGATGATGAGCATGAGAGCAACCGTGCCAGCGAACACGCGGGGCGGCGATGATCCCCGACTCTTCTTCACGTTGCCCCCACGTACCCGACGATGCGTTGAGGCGAATCGTAGTGATCACTAAGACTGAGTCAGTAAATCTTGGGGGAATCTTGGAAAGTAAAGAGTGAGGTGCATGACCTGGCGTGGATCCTTCCCATTGCACGGGGCACCACTTAGCAAAAGTCGTGGCGACGCGGACGTTCGCCCAGGCCCGTAACCCACACGTAAATGTGAGGTTGGTGCCAGAAATGAGTACGCCGTTACGCTGGAATGATTCGCCCATGACACTCATCAACGAAACCCTCGGTGGACATTTTCAACTCGTTCGCCTTCTCGGGCGCGGAGGAATGTCCGACGTCTACGAGGCAGTCGACGCCCGTAGTTCACTCGTCGTCGCTGTAAAGGTCGTTCGTTCGGGTGATCCGGAGTTCGTCCGCCGCCTCGCCCACGAAGCGCGCGCCCTTGAGAGTTTCGAGCATCCGGGCCTCGTTCGCCTATACGACACGGGACTCGCCGGCGATCAGGCGTACTTGGTGATGGAGTACGTCGAGGGAATCACGCTGGCCGAGTCGCTGCGGCGTGGTCCGCTCGCAGCGAAAGACGTCGCCGCGCTCGGAGTTTCTCTCGCTGACGCTCTCGCCTACGTGCACGAGCGCGGAATCGTCCATCGCGACGTGAAGCCTTCGAATATCTTGATCTCACTCGGCGGCGAGGTAAAACTCGGAGACTTCGGTATTGCCCAACTTCACGACGCCGCGACACTCACCATCACGGGCACAATGCTCGGAACGGTGTCGTACATGGCGCCCGAGCAGTTAGAGGACACCCAAGTCGGTCCCGGAGCGGACATCTGGTCGCTCGGTATCGTCCTTCTCGAATGCCTCACGGGTCAACGGGTGTACGAAGGCTCGCCGAGCGAGATCGTGGCCCGCCGCCTCCGTGCGCCAATACCTTTGCCGGCGGATCTTCCGGTGCCGTGGAAGCTCCTCTTCAGTGGAATGCTCGATCATCGTCCCGACCAACGGCTGAGTGGAAGAGACGTGGCGGCGCTGCTCGCGACGTCTCCTTACGTCGCCACATGGTCGCCGAGCACGACGGAGCGTGACGACGCAACATACGACCTCACCGCTCTGGCGCCCGCGGCTGACATCACACTTGTCGCGGGTTCTGCCGCTCTGGTCGCCGCGGACGCCACCCAAATCTCTCGTCCGCCGATGAGGAACGAGCCTCGTCGTCGCGCGCGTCGACCTATGAAGACGATCATTGGAGCTCTGGTCGCTCTCGCCGTTATTGGAATAGGACTTGGGTTCTGGCTCGTCCCAGGTCCGAAACACGATCCGCCGCCCAAGACCACCACCACGACTATGCCCAGCGCATCAACGGCGCTTTCGACATTGGTGAGCGACATGGCCCGCGCGCAGTCGGCGGGACGAATGGGACCCGCCGCAGAGCAGAACATCGCTAACAATGCCGAGCAAGCTCTCGCTAATAACACGGCGGGAAATATCACTCAGGCCGGTAATGACCTTCAACAGGCCGAAACGACAATCGTGAACGGCATCCAGGGCGGAACGATCGCCGAAGCCGAAGGTCTTCAGCTCCTACACGCCCTCTCAGTTTTGTCGACCTCGTTGGGCGTCAGTATTCCCCCGACGACCACGACGACAACCACGACTTCAACGACAACGACCAGTACGACAACAACGACAACGACCCTGCCCGGATTCGGCGGTTTCGGGCCCGGAAACGGGAACGGGAACGGTTAAACGAGTCCACTCCCGACGTCGAATGACATCGGGAGTGGACTCAAACGAGGAGTATGTCTACTGCGCTGGCCCTGTCGTAAGCGCGAACGTCACCGTCTCTTGGTCCCCGCTCGGGTCGACGTACACGATGGTTGCGCTGGCACCGGGCTTGAGCGAGTATTCCAGCGCGCTCAACTGCGCCGCCGTGGTGACGGTGTGCCCGTCAAAGGATGTTATGACGTCACCGGCCGCCAAACCCGAACTCGCAGCCGGAGTGTTTGCCATCACGCTGGCAACGGTGACTCCGCTGACGGTGCTGTTTGGCACACCCGCTTCGCTGGGATTGACTTCGATACCGAGGATCGCGGTCGGCCCGACGTGGATGGCGGCGGTGGCGTCGCCGTTCTCGATGGCCTTGGCGAGCGCGATCGCGGTGTTGATCGGGATCGAATACGCCTGTTCAGCGGTGGTCGCCGATTGGCCGAACTCGTAGCCGCCCTCGTTCGAGTTGGCAGCTGTGTCCATGCCGACAACCTTGCCGCTCAACGTGACGAGCGGACCGCCAGAGTCGCCAGGCTGAATCGGAGCGTTCGTCTCAATTAACCCGGATAGGTTTTCCGAGCCGCTGGGGTTCTCTTCACTGTCCGCCTGGATCGACTGATCTTTCGCGACGACCGTTCCCGGGACGTAACTCGGCGTTCCGCCAGTCCCACCCGCGTTGCCAATGCCGACGATCTGTTCATTCACCGTCACGTCGCTCGAATTGCCAAGAGTGACGGTCTTCAATCCTGAAGCGTCTTCCATCTTCAAAACCGCGACGTCTTTCGCGACGTCGTAGCCAACGACCTTCGCCTTATATGTCTTGCCCGTTGCGATGTCACGCACTGTGATGGACGTCGCAGCTTCGATCACGTGATTGTTCGTTAACACGATGCCGTTCGACGAGAGAATCATGCCAGTGCCAGCGGCCGTGGCGTCTTGGTACGAGATCCCGGTGTTGATGTCCACGAGGCCGGGATCGACTTCCGCCGCAACTTTTGCCGCGGCCTTGTCAGTTGTGGTCGTTGCCGGGCTCGTCGAGGGCTCGTTGTAGTTCGGGATCGTGAAACCGAAATTCCCCGATGATCCGTTCGACGGCAGGTTCGTTCTCGCATACGAGGGGTTCGATGCGAGGGGCGTCGAGGGCTTATCGACGTAGTGACCCATGACGAATCCGACTCCGGCGATAGCCACGACGAGCACCAGAACGGCGAGCGCGGACAGGTACGTCATGGAGAAACCATGACGGTTCACTGAAATTGGACGCTTTGCGGGTTCGTCCGGGACGCCAGGGGTGACGTCCTCGCGAGGTACGTCTTCGTCATTCCAATCCATAGCAAGTGCTCCTTTAATGCGAAATAACTGACTGAACCAATCCTGGGGGTCAATGGTGAAGGGCCCATGGAAGTCCTCTAAGAAGCGAATAAAATTCGCTCGTTTCCTTCCCGTTTGGCAGCTTTCGGCACACGAGTCGACTATCTAGTAGAAATTAAGGCGGTGTTCGGTGCGGAACGGGACCGGCGCATTTGGACGTGGCCCCACCCGAGCAAGGGTTTTATGGGGAGAGCCACCTCAGCTGAGCACTGAGTGACGCCTTTCGAGGTGATCGAACGACACGGATATCATCCACGAAAAGTGTCGTTCGTTCATCCGTTTTTCCTGTGGAAATCTCAAGTCCTTGAGATGTCGGCCAATTCATTGTCAATTCGATTATGAATTTTTGATTACCAAAA
This sequence comes from Acidimicrobiales bacterium, assembly GCA_049790955.1. Lineage (GTDB taxonomy): Bacteria > Actinomycetota > Acidimicrobiia > Acidimicrobiales > RAAP-2 > RAAP-2. Next base: position 11,104 of record JBAQZL010000061.1, on the reverse strand, counting down.
TTCGCATCATTCAGTGTCGCGCGAAATTTCGTCACTTGCGTCGCGAACTCGTGACGACGTCGCGCACGTCTCGCGCGAATTGAACGGCCATAAAAACGAAATGGCAACGTCATGCGGCGCGCATCACACAGAGTGCGTCACCATTCCCACCAGGCACTCAAATGACGGACAACTCGTGAACAAGTCGGTGAAAAGGAGAAAATCCTGGTGAAGAATGACTTCGCCCTCCGAATTCTTTCGGAGATGGTTCTCAGTGCTCAGCTGAGGTGGTTCTCCCCAACATGCCCTTGCGGGGGCGGACCACGTCTCGAATGTAATCTGCGTCGCGCCAGTACCTGGTGACCGCGATGGCCCCACGTAGAGTGATCGAGATGACGACCAGCGAACGCACCGGCATTCGACTGACGAATCTCACCAAGTCCTACGGCGACTTGAAGGCCGTGGCTGGCATTGATCTGTTGATTAACCCTGGTGAGACGCTGGCTTTGCTCGGACCAAATGGCGCTGGAAAGTCCACGACCATTGACATGATGCTCGGCCTGATTCGTCCTGACGCGGGCAGCGTCTCCCTTTTCGGCGCGAGCCCGACCGAGGCCGTCGACGCCGGAGTGGTCAGCGGAATGCTCCAGACCGGCTCATTGCCACAATATTTAAACGTCCGCGAGCTCGTGGCCATGATGGCTTCCCTGTACCCCCATCCACTCAAGGTTGAGGACGCCTTGCGACACGCTGGAATCCTCGAGATCGCCGATCGCGCGACGAGCAAACTCTCCGGGGGCCAGACTCAGCGGGTTCGCATGGCGATTGCCCTCATCGCGGATCCCGAGATGCTCGTCCTGGACGAACCGACCGCCGCGCTCGACGTAGAAGGTCGTCGTAACTTCTGGGAGTCGATTCGGGGCGTCGCCGCGCGCGGCAAGACCATCATCTTCGCCACGCACTACCTCGAAGAGGCCGACGCCTACGCCGATCGCATCGTCCTCATGGCCAGAGGTCGAATCGTCGCTGACGGTCCGCCCACCGAGATCAAGGCACGCGTTGGCGGTCGAACGATTCGAGCGACACTCCCGGGCGTCGAGGCGAGTGCCCTGAGAGCAATCGCCGGAGTCGCGAGCGCCGAGCAGCGAGGTGAGGGCTTCGTCCTCAAGTGCACCGACGCCACCTCCTCGGATGCCGCGCTTCGAACTCTCCTCACGCAGTACCCACAGGCGCGCGATATTGAGGTGCGCGGCGCGGGTTTGGAAGAGGCGTTTCTGGACCTAACCGGTGACGAAGCCAACGAGGAGACCCCCTCGTGAAGGACCTCACCTATGTGCGTTATGAAGTCCTGCGCACTATCCGTAATCGCCGGTTTCTGATCTTCTCCTTGGTGTTTCCGCTCATCCTCTTCTTCGCCATCGCGAGCGCTCATCGCCACGTCGTCGTCGACGGCATTACCTTTCCGCTCTATTACATGACCGGCATGGCCGCCTGGGGATCAATGACGGCCGTAATCTCGAGCGGGGCGCGGATTGCCCAGGAACGCCAAGTCGGCTGGACTCGCCAGTTGCGCATTACACCACTGAAAACAAGTACGTATTTTGCGGCGAAAGTGCTCACCGGCTACATGATGGCTCTCTTCAGCATCGTGGTACTCGCCCTCGCCGGAACACTGCTGGGCGTGCGCCTTGGCGTCGTCGGATGGCTCACCATGCTCGGGCTACTTCTCGTCGGACTCATTCCCTTTGCCGTCATGGGGATCATGCTCGGCCACCTCATCTCGGTGGACTCGCTCGGCCCCGCAATTGGTGGAATTACGTCACTGTTCGCACTCCTCGGTGGAGTGTTCGGACCTCTCGTCACGTCCGGGGTGCTCTTCACGATCGTGAAGGGTCTGCCCTCATACTGGTTGGTGCAGGCGGGTAAGTCGGCGCTCGAAGGCGGTCATGTCTGGACGGGTGAAGCCTGGATCGTCATCGCCGTTTGGACCCTCGTGATGTCGAGGCTCGGCGTGCGCGTCTACCGCCGCGACACCGCGAGGGTTTAGAGGCCCGAGAGCTTTCGAATCGGTCGGGCCAGGGCGGAGTTGTCGTCGTCACCCAGGCCCTGGGCAATAATCCCGTCTTCGAACGTTGCGGCCAACGCCGTGACTGGCAGCACCGCTCCGACGCTCTGCGCCAGTTCGAGGCCAATACCGAGATCTTTGCGGTGTAGTGAGATCTTGAAACCGAGCGGGTACTCGTCCTCAATCATGCGACCACTGCGGTTCTCGAGCACCCACGAGCCGGCCGCTCCACCACGAAGTGCGCCGAGCACTCGTTCGACGTCGAGGCCCGCCTTCAGCCCGAGGGTTACTCCTTCGGCGACGCCGAGATACGTGCCGGCCAAGATGACCTGATTGATAGCCTTCGCCCACTGGCCAGCACCGACGTCGCCCAAATGGGTCACGGTGCGACCCATGGCGTTCAGCACCGAGTGAGCGCGATCGACATCACCATCCGTGCCGCCCACCATGATCGACAGCGTGGCGCTCTTCGCCCCTTCTGATCCGCCCGATACCGGCGCATCGAGCATCGTGACGCCGAGCGGCGCGAGGCGCTCGGCGAATTCCTTTGCTTTCAGCGGGCTGAGCGTCGTGCAGTCCACGAACAAGGAACCTGAAGAAAAGCCTTCGGCGAGCCCGTTTTGGCCGAAGAGAACTTCTTCGACCTGCGGCGAGTCGGTGAGACAGGCAATCACGATGTCGCTCGCCCGCGCAACCTCTGCGGGAGTAGCTGCCTGCGTCGCTCCAAGTTCCACAAGGGGAGCGGCGCGCTTCGACGTCCGATTCCAGACCGTGACTGGAAAGCCTGCTTTCACGAGATTGGCGGCCATGTACTGGCCCATTGTGCCGAGACCGACGAAGCCGACCTTCTGTTTCATCGCCTCACGGGGCTCGGTAGTAGTCACGGCACATCCTTTCGACAGGTCAACAGCCCGAAAATCGTACTCGGAAGGATGATTCAGCAGTTCAGGGAGAAGCCGGAAACGACAGTTGACGGCTCTCGACTGGAGCGAAGGGAAGGGAACTCTTCGTGAAAGTTTGTCTAGGCGACGCGTTGACGACGCGTAGGCGCCGCGCACTCACGGCAGAGCACCACGGACTTTCGAATGTCTTCGGGTGGCTTGGGAGCGCGGAGTATTCGAACAACGCCGTTCGAGCGGCACTGACGTTGATGCCAGCACGAATTGCGCGCGCACTTGCAGGGTCCGGACGCCGGAACGCGAGTCGCGAGTGGCGCCGACGTCTGGGGACTTGATGAATCGGAAAGAAGTTCGGTCATATGGCCCTTTCGAATTCTTCTACCTTCAATCGTAGGTGGGCCGAATTCGAAAACGGTGGATCAACGAGTGAAGTATTGGTGAAGAGCTGGTCACCCACGGATCCAATCTCAGACGAGATTGGATCAACACGAAGAGCGGGCGAAACCTAGTGCTTCGACGCGGATCGTGCGGCAGCGCGTAACAACGAGGCGTCGGAGCCCACACCAATAAATGTGAAGCCACGTGAACTGAGGGCTTCAACTCGATCGGGATCAACCGCGAGAATTCCGGGCGCTATGTTCGCGCTACGGGCCGCGTCAATCACCCTGTCAAACGCCTCGAGCAGGACGGGACTGTCAAACTGACCGGGGATTCCGAGAGCCATCGAGAGGTCGCTCGGTCCGACGAACAAGACGTCCACTCCCGGTATCGCCGCAATCTCGCGAACGTTCTCGAGGGCGGGCGCTGTTTCGATCTGCACGACGCCGAGCAGCGAATCATTCACGCTTTCGTTGTCGCGGCCATCGCCGCCAAACTGGCGAGCCCGGTTATACGTGGCAATGCCTCGATCACCGCGGGGCGGATACCAGAGGTGACGAACTGCCTCTCGCACGTCGTCGGGCGTATCGAGCCGCGGGAACATCACGCCGGCGGCGCCGAGGTCGAGCACGTGACCAACGCGTATTCGCGCCGGCGACTCGACCCGCACGAGCACGGGTACGTCGTGCGCGGCTCCGGCGAGGAGCTGACCCGTGAGACCTTCCTCGCCACCAGCGCCGTGCTCGAGATCGACGAGCAGCCAATCGAAACCACTGAGTGCACAGACTTCCGCGGCGCCGGGAGAGCCAAGGTTCAGGAACGTTCCACGCGTCGCGTCACCGGAACGCACGAGGTCGCGCAACGACGTCACGATGAGACCGCGCGAGAGAGGTAAGGCAGAGCAAGCGGAAGCGAAGGAAAAAAGGTCATACGTTAGTCTTCCATCACGGGTGAGAAGCCACAAAATCCTCACCGACGACAGGCTCCGATCATGAACTCCACTCGAATAACCAACGTCATTGTCACGCCCGTCGCCTTTCGCGATCCGCCACTCTTGAACGCCGTCGGCGTGCACGAACCTTTCGCCGTTCGCTCAATTATCGAAGTTGAGACCGATGAGGGAGTGACTGGTCTCGGCGAATCGTACGGTGACGCCGGTCACCTGGAGCGACTGCGCCGCGTCGGCGACGCGCTACGTGGAGTCGACGTGTTCGCGACTCACCAGATACTCGTTGAAACCGTGAAAGCCCTGGGAGGAGCGGTCGGGAGTGACGCCCACGGACTTACGGGTTCCATCAACGCCGCCGGCACGGTTCTTCGCACGTTCAGCGCCTTCGAAGTCGCCGCACTCGATATTCAAGGCAAGCTCCTCGGTCGCCCGGTCTCGGATCTGCTGGGTGGCGCAGTTCGCACGACCGTGCCATATTCCGCCTATCTCTTCTACAAGTGGGCAGGTCACCCCGATGGGCGAGCCGACGAGTTCGGCGAGGCACTCACGCCCGCTGACATCGTGACCCAAGCCCGTTGGATGGTCGACACCTACGGATTTCGCGCGATCAAGCTGAAGGGTGGCGTTTTTGAGCCATCGGCGGAGATCGATGCCGTGCTCGCGCTGCGTGACGCGTTTCCCGACCTGCCGCTTCGCCTCGACCCGAATTCGGCCTGGACCATCGACACGTCAATCAAGGTGGGTACCGCGCTCGAGGGCGTTCTGGAATACCTCGAAGATCCCACTCCCGGTATCGAGGGCATGGCCGCGGTGGCGCGCGAAGTGACGATGCCGCTCGCGACCAACATGTGTGTGGTGGGCTTCGACGACCTGCCTCGTGCCATCGCCGAACGTGCCGTGGGCGTCATTCTCTCCGATCATCACTACTGGGGCGGACTACGAAAGGTCCAGGAGTTGGCCGCAATCTGTGACACGTTCGACCTTGGGCTCTCCATGCACTCGAACTCACACCTCGGCATCAGCCTCGCCGCCATGACCCACGTCGCAGCGGCCGTACCCAACCTGACGTACGCCCTCGACACGCACTGGCCTTGGAAAAGCGAAGACGTCATCGTCGACGCCTTTACCTTTCACGACGGTTCACTGGCCGTGCCGACCCTGCCGGGGCTTGGCGTCGAACTGGACCGCGACGCGCTCGCCCGTCTGCACGAGCAGTATGTAAGGAGTGGCATCACCGAACGTAGCGACACGCGCTACATGCAGTCGATCCAGCCGGCCTACGACGCGACGTTGCCCCGCTGGTGAGTAGTATCACCGGCTACGCCTATCCCTGGGACTACATCGATGACGACGAGGCCACCGCGCGCGCGGCGTCACTCGGTGTCGAGGTGGTCGCTCTCGCCGCGGTGTACCACGCGACGCGCGTCGCCACCCCCCTGCATCCCACGCGACGGATCACGGAAGTACCGCACTCGGCCGCGTACTTTCCCATTCGAGACGCAGTCTGGCGTAGTCATCGCTTGCGAGCGAGAGCTCCCGAGGTGTGGATAGGGCCGGACTCGTTTGAACACGCTCGAAGTCGTCTAGAGCGTGAAGGGCTTCTCGTTGACGGATGGATCGTGCTCACTCACGACGACGATCTCGGCCCCTCAGATCAAGAACTCTTAGTTCGAAGCGCGTACGGCGAGACGTACTCGTACGCGCTGTGTCCGCGCGCTGACGATGTGCGTGAGTACTGTCGCACGCTGGTGCAAGAAGCTCTTCGCAGCGGAACACTCCGCGGAGTGATCTTCGAGGCGTGCGGTCCAATGGGAGTCGACCACGGAAGTACGCATGACAAGGTGGCGATGGCCAACTGGAGCAGCGTCGAACGACAGCTGTTGTCACTGTGCTTCTGTCGAGCCTGCAAAATCGGTCTCAGCGACGCCGGAGTAGATCCTGTCGATCTGGCGCACCGAGTTCGCGGAGCGCTCGCGGACGGCGCCACAACTATGGAAGACGCGCTGGGGGACGTCACCGCCGACGTTGCCACGTACCGGCAGTCGGTATCGACGGATCTTCAGATGGAACTCATCGAGGCGGCTCGCGAAGTCCAGCCCGACACCACGGTTACCGTGCACGCCAGCGCGAACCCGTGGGCAACGGGTTCGTTTCCTACCAGCACGTCGAAGTCACTCGCGAGCGCGACCTGCGCCGTAGCGAACTGCTGGGACCCAGACAGCGCCGAACGCGATCTCGCCGGTCTCGGGGCGATCACCACGAATCTCGGGGCGTATCTGCGCCTTGATCATGACTGGGCTCATCTTGAGAACGACCTCACTCGCTACGCGGAACTCGGCGTCAATGAACTTCACCTTTACCACCTTGGTCTTCTGTCGCAGTCCAGCGCCGACACTGCGGCACGCATGATTGGAGAATGGAAGTCAGGAGTCCGCGTGACGAACATCGACCAGATTGAGGAGGCGCTCGACGATGGATGACATCATTCTTGTTACTGGCGCGCAGGGCACCATTGGTTCGATGCTTCGCCGCTCGTTACGTCGGCCTGATCGTCACCTTCGCTTGCTCGACGTCGCGCCGCTTTCTCCGCTCGAGCCCGACGAGAACGCAGAGTTGATCGCCGGCTCGTTCCTCGATCCAGAGATCATGAAGATCGCTTGCCGAGACGCTCGCGCCATTGTGCATCTTGGGGGGCTTTCGCACGCGGGGTTCTCGTGGCCCGAGTATCTCGACGCGAATATTCATGGCACGTATCTTCTCGCCGAGGCCGCTCGTCACGCCGGAGTCGAACGCGTCGTGTACGCGAGTTCGAATCACGCGGTAGGTTTTGCGCCGCTGAGCGACAAGGGACCGTTACCGGACAACGAGTATCCACGTCCCGATACCTACTACGGCGTTTCCAAGGTGGCGAGCGAAGCTCTCTTGAGCATGTTCCATGATCGCCACGGACTCGACGCCGTGTGTCTACGTATCGGCTCGTATCTCGAACGGCCTATCAATCTGCGCTCACTGTGGAGTTGGCTTTCACCCGCGGACTGCACGCGCCTCGTGGAGGCGGCTCTCACTACCCCGAGTCCCGGTTTCCGCGTGGTGTGGGGCGTCTCGGCAAACAGCCGAGCGGCAGTCTCGCTTGACGAGGGCCGCGCCATTGGGTACGAGCCGCTCGACAACGCCGAGGACTACGCGCACGAGATCACCGGCGACCGGACGGAGTGGAAATTTGTTGGCGGTCCCTATACCGCCCCCGACAGGGACTAATCAGTCAACGAGCGCGACGAAGATGTCGGCCAGATTCCATCCCGTGTGACCGCCGTCGACCAGTTGTCCGAGCGTGCGCAGCGCCGGGTACGTGTCGTGAGAACGCGCGACCGTCGACCAGTCGAGACCAGTAGCGTCGATGCGCGCCGCTGTCTCGTTCGTCACCCAAGCCCCCCCGACCCCTTCTACGAAGTCGCGCCCATCCGACGTCTGCGCGACAAACGCACTCGGGCGATCTCCGCTGAGTTCCTTCGCCATCATCCACGCGAACTCCTGACAGCGACCCCCTACGCCACCGCCGTGCACTTGAACCGTCACCTCGCCCACGCCGATGACGGCCGTTCGCGCGTCCGCGCTTTGTGCGACCTTTCCCCACTCCCGTGAGACGGACCCAACGTCGCCAATCACGCGAGCTCCCATATCGATGACCCGATACCCGCGTCGATCGGCTTCTGCGATTGCGGAACGCAGCATCATGGCCGGTTCGCCGACAACGGCGTTCTGATGGACGGGGCTCGGGCGGCTTGCCATAACCCTCGAGCGCTCTTCAAACGCGGCGCGCATCTTCAATCGCAGTGACGTATCGACGTCGCCTTTCGACCAGAGCGCGTCGACCTCGCCGACGGACGGCAAAAAGTCGTAGGTCATGGCGGACGCCACCCACGGAGCTCCTGAGACCACGTTGTCAACGAGAATGAGGCTCATCGAGTGTGGCGATTGGAGATAGCGCAGAAGCGCACCGCCCGCGATAAGCGAACAGGTCGCTCGAATCTGATTCAGCGTCGTGATATCGACGCCCATTCGCAGCGCCGCGCGCCAGATCTCGTTCAGGTCGTCCAACGTCAGTGGTGGCGCTGGGGCTACGCAGAGGCTTGATGCGCCGCCTGAAATCAAAAAAAGCGTCGTGTCTGCGCTATCACTGCTTTCGAGAAACGACACGACGGCTGCGCCCGCACGAAGACTTCCTTCACCGGGTACCGGGTGCTCGCCGATGAGGACCGGTTCAGGCGAATCTCCGTATTGGGCACCGTGGTCACTCACCAGAATCTCTCGACGGATCCGTCTTTCGAGAACGGTTCGGGCCGCGAGAGCCATTTCGGGTGACGCCTTGCCGAGCGCGACGAGATCAACACTTCCCTCGGGCAACGCCCCCTCTCGCAATCGTTCGCTGACGAGAGTGGTGAGATCCATGTCTGCGGTCCACCTCGTAGTGATGGCCCGTGCATCGTCAACGAGTGTCATGGTGAGGACCAACGGTGCGCAGCAATGAGAGTCACGATGAGGACTAGTTAGACCACTCTGCCGTGTCGAGATACCCGGGCGCCAATGAAAACGAGACCGACTGAACGGTCACACTCGTCGGAAGTTGAAAGACAACGCATCCGGTTGTGTTGCCTCCCGGTTTCAGGTCGACGTACCCAATATTCTCTTCAAAATTCGCACACTGCAAGACGCTGGCGAAGTTCGCGGTGTAGGTTTCGCCGTCGCTCCCCGTGACGATCGTGGCGTTATTGGCGTCGTCCTGGATCTCTTGGCTACCGGTGTTCGTGATACTCATCTCCACCGCGACAAACCGATCGCCCGATGTGGGTTGGTCGGTATCCGATAACGCTGTGGCGGGGTCGACAATCTGACTGACAGTGACGAAGAGGGCGTCTCCGTCGAAGTCGTGAATCGTTTCGCTCGTCCCGAGAGCGACGGCTGTGGGCGACTGAACAATGGGCGGAATGATCACCTGGGGTAAGGCGAGCGCACTTCGTACCTTCGCCTCGTTGAGGACTTCTCTGTTCGTTTCGCCGGTCAGCACGTAATAGGTTTCCGACTGGCTCGAGACAGAAACTGCCTTGAGGGAATCGACCGTGTCGACCCCGAGGGTATGAATCGTCGAGATGAAAACCGACAGGTCACCCTTCGCGGCGCTCGGCCACGCTTCACGGGTGAGTGACTTCGAAAACAATGCGTACGCGTCAGAGATCTTCGCGAGATCGGCGTTGTCCTTTGCCTTCTTCGTCGTATTGGAAAAGGCCGACACATATCGTGAGACCCGGGCACCCGCCGAGGCGACGGTATCTACGAAATATGTACCCACCTTGTCGACCCGAACACGATTTGACGGCGACGACCAGGCGCTCGTTCCGAGGGGACTTTTCGCTGCAACCCTGAACGAATAGAACTTCCCTGGGCGCAGACCCGTTACGTAACAGCTCGTCGACGCCGTCACGCACGACCGATTCAACGGCCGCGACGTCACGACGTACCTCCGGACTGGGACTCCAGGGGTTCGCGACCACTTCACAAGGATTGAGGTCGCCGTACCACTTGCGCGCACGCGGTGAGGCGCGGGAACCGATGACGCGCCGGCCACCGCTGTGCCTACGCTCAGGGACAGCACCAACGAGGTCACGGTGACAACTGCTGCGCACCAACGCGCGGCGATACTGCGATTCATAGGCTCCGACTCCTCGTCACTAACCAGGGTAGTAACCGACGTGTCGCGAAAACGTCAGGGCCACGTTTCGAGAATTCGTCCATCGCTAGGCTCGTGTCATGAGCGATCCGATCGACACTGAACATTGGCAAAGGGAACCGGACAAGCATGATTTCCCCGCCGCGAAGACGTATCTCAGTTTGATTGCGGTTCCGGCGTTGGCCGAAAAACTCGTGAAACTCCTCGAACACGCTCCGACCAGCACCTACGAAGTGAAGGATCTTCTTCGAGCGAGTCGGCTACCTCTGCTTGAAGAGACCAACACCCATGTCGCTCTTGACCTCGACAAGGTAAAGCGGGGCGAGAAACTTTCTCCAATCTTGCTGGTGCGAGGACGATTCGTGAAAGGCCGCGATCTCGTCGTGGCCGACGGCTACCACCGCATCTGTGCGAGTTACTGGTTGAACGAAAACTCGCCAATTCCTTGTCGCATCGTGGACGTTCCGGCGTAACAAGGGTTTCTTCGCACTTCGGCGAGTGTCTTACACTTGACGGGTGCGTCGACTCATTCCCTATTCACTGCTGGCGGTTCTCGTCCTCTGGGCGGGAGTTTTCACGCTGATTTCCTACAAGCAGTCGACGGCGTCTGGCTCGTCCATCCAAATCCCGCTCACCTGCACGAAGGGAGCGGGCGTCAAACCGACGAGCTTTGTCATCTCGTGCGCCGACGCCAACTCAGAGTTCACCGACCTGCACTGGACCGGGTGGGGTGACGAGACGGCCTACGCCACGGGCGTGGCTCGCTGGAACGACTGCACGCCTACCTGCGTTGCCGGGCACTGGCGCAGCGAGCCGGTCACGCTCTGGGCCTGGGACCCGCAAAATGACGTGTACACAAAATTGGCCAGCAGTGACCCGCGACTGCTCGGAACTGCGTACCTTTGGAAAGAAACGACTGCGGGAACATTCCAGAGCTCCTAACTGTTCCTCCACTCGTAAGAATCTTGTAAATCGAGCACTTGGCACCTTCAATGGGTCAGCGCAACACTCGGTGATTTAGCTTCATGCTGATGAGCCGAGGAGGCCTCGATGGTTGCCCGATTAACTGGAGAACAACTTCAACTGGCGCGGCGACTACGCGCTAACGG